>CAZLRE010000199.1:0-3733 GCA_964561885.1 uncultured Planctomycetales bacterium
TTTTTGCCTGTCTGTATGTTCTGGGGACTGGCCGTGCTCATTGTTTTGAAACTGAGCTTAAGAGCGGGAGAACGCCGGCTGCGCTGGGATTGGCCGGATATTCTTTCTTATTCCGCCATAGAGAAGGCCCTTTTGACGTTCATTGTTTTGGAGGCCGTGTTACTGGCTGTGATCGCCTTGATCGTGCCTCCCAACACATGGGATGCGATGACCTATCACATGAGCCGGGTCGCGCACTGGATCCAGAATTCGACGGTGGCGTTCTATCCAACCAGCATTGACCGGCAATTGTACATTAACCCATTCCCGGAATACTGGATCGCGCATTTTCAGATTTTATTGAAGGGCGCAGACTATTTCGCCAACACCATCCAGTGGCTGAGCATGGCGGGATCACTCGTCGGAATTTCTTTGATCGCCTGGGAGATCGGCCTTACAAGGTTGGGCCAGATCTTAAGCGCCTTTCTGACTGTCACGCTTCCCAATGCCATCGGACAAGCCACCAGCACCCAAACGGATTTTGTGGCCACATTATGGACGGTCACCGGCGTTTATTTTATGTTGCGATACATCAATCATGGACAGGCGAGAAATACGCTTGCCGCCTCCGCCGCTGTTTTTCTCGCGTTCTATACGAAGGGTTCAACGCTTTTCATTTTAGTTCCTTTCATGGTTTGGCTGATCGTTGACGGGCTGACCGTTAAGATCAAGCAGGCTCCGGACATCCGCCGCCAGGCCTTCTGGCACATCGGTATTGTGGTTGCGGCCACGGTTGTTTCCAACGGCATCTTTATGGCCAAGAATCAATTTTTTCTGGGGAGTCCGTTCTCGCCGGGGGAAAAAGGGCATGTTGTCAATATCACCAATCCCAAAGAGATCATCTCGAATTATCTTCTGCATTTAGGCATGCATTTGCGCCTGGGCATTAATCCGATCGATGATGTTGTGACCGCCGCGGCTGTTGAAAAGCTTCACAATCTGATGGGATATACCACCGAGAATTCTCCTGCCAATTTCCCGGGATTTAAGTTGAACTATGACGATTTCCCGTTTTATGAAGATGAGATACCGAATTTTATCTTCAGCGTGGTCCTTTTGATCGGTTTTATCCGGTTTGCGGCGTTTAGAAGGCGGGAATGGGGGACGTTCAAGGGCAGGTTTTTCTGGATGACCTTTGTGTGTTTTCTTATCTTTAACAGTCTCGTGAAATGGTCGCCGTTCGACGGACGGTATCACCTGGTGTTCTATATATTGTTCGCGCCCTTTCTGGCCGAGATCTTCGCGGCCCGTAAAAAAGGGGGATTGATCGCGCTGTGCGTTGTGTTCGCTGTTTTGACGGTCCCGTTTCTCTTCTTTAACAGTTCCAAACCGTTCGTCAGCGGGAACCTTCCACTTTTTTACAGAAAGATCCCCAAGTACGGAGGCCAAAGCATATTGACCGCCAGCCGGGAATATAAATACTTTTATAATCGCCCGGGCGTTGGGGTCCCATTTTTTATGGCCATAAAAGGGGTGATCGGCTCGGGATGCCGTCAGATCGGGATCACGACCGGCTCGGACACCTGGGAATATTTGTTTTGGGCCGCGCTCCAGCAATCCAAAGTGAAGTTTCGCCTGGAGCATGTTTTCGTGACCAATCCCTCGAAGGAACTAGAATATCCCCTGGGTAAATTCACTCCGTGCATGATCGTTTCGGATGATCCGTCCAAGGATTATTACATCTACGGGGGGAAGTTTTATGTGATGGTGGCCAATCATGGCGAGTTTAATTTGTATATACCGGCGGATCAGATCAAGCTGTGATGTTCTCATTTGCCGCCTGGTTTATTTAGAACGGATATGATCGATTTAAGTCCTCTGCAACAGGTTTTGTTGCAGAGGACTTTTCTTGAAGAGTTAAACCCGCACAGGAAGGATCATGACCGGCACGCCATGATAGTAAAGACGTTTTTGAACGGCAAAGACCGTGTAATTGTGCAGCAGCCGGTTGATGATGGATTCTTTTTTAAAGACCAATTGGCCGCCGAACACAATGCAGTTGGCATAGTTTTTCTGCAGACCCACCACAAGCTGTTCAATTTCCAGAGTGACGTCCGTTCCCAGAGCGTAATAACCCTTGGCATAATAACCTTGCTTTTTCATCAGCTGTTCGTAGCGTGCCAGTTCCGCTTGGACCTTAGTTTCTAAGTTTGCCAGCTCTTCCTTGCCTTTGAAGGTATCGGCATCAATGACGCCGATCTGAATAAAGATGAAGTTCTTAACATCTCCCTTAAAAAGGCGGATGGCGTGCAGCAATGTATGAAGTCCTAAACCGTTATAACCATTGACCAGAACGATCAAAGTCCTTCCGTTGGGATATGGTTTGTCAGGGGCCAGCGTTCCTTTTCCCGGCAATTCTTTCTCGATCACCTCGGTCAAAGGCGCCAGACTTCGCATTTTTTTCAAAGTGTCACAGTAGTGATTGCGGATTCCCCAGGCGCAACATGCCAGGGCGCCGGTCATGGCGAGCGTGACCCATCCGCCTTCGTGAAATTTCAAGATGACCATCGAAACTAAAATAAAACTGGTCAGTAATAATCCGCCGCCGTTGATGAGGATCGGTTTTATCCATTTCTCTGCTTTGCGGACCTGCCACCAATGGACCACCATTCCCCATTGTGACAAGCAGAATGTGATAAAAACATTGATGCTGTAAAGGATGACCAGGGTCGCCACCGATCCATGGGTGAATCCGATCAAGATAAGGGAAGTTATTCCCATTAACACAATGCCGTTTTGGGTGACCAGGCGGTCGCTGAAACTGGCGAACCGTGAGGGGGCCCAGCGGTCGCTCGCCATGCTGGCCAGGACGCGCGGTCCGTCGAGATATCCGGCCTGGGCGGCAACGAACAATAACATGGTTTCCGAAAGCAGGGCGACCATGACAAATGTATGACCCCATGGATCAGCCCATGATTGTGTCAGCTGTTCGAATAAACTGGCATTGAGCGTTTTATCTCCGACCTTCTGGATATCAAAGAGAAGATATCCGATGATCAGTCCCACAACCGTGACTGCCAAGGAGACAGCCATATACCACATGGTTTTACGGCCCGTCTGGACTTTCGGGTCGCGCAGCACGGGAAGGCCGTTACTCACGGCTTCAATTCCTGTGAACGTTCCGGCCCCCAAACTGAACGCTTTAAGGATGATGAACAGCACTCCGAAAGTTCCTACACTGGAATGGAGGCTGACGACATCCGTGTTGGCTGCCGACACGACCTGGGGTAATTGGCCGGAATGCAGGAATATGGCGTAAATAATGGCAAACGCATGCGTGACGATAAATGTCATAAAAATGGGAGTAAGGGGAACGACCGATTCCTTAACACCGCGCATATTCATGACCATAAGCAGGAGCACTCCCGCAAATTCAAACGGCAATTTGTAGTGGTGATATTCGGGGGGAAGAAAACTGAACAAGGCATCGGCTCCGCTGGCAATGGAGATCGCGATCGTTAGAACATAATCGATCAGTAACGCGCAGCCGGAGATCATGCCCACGGTCGGATTGATCAGACGGCTTGCGACCAGATAACCGCCGCCTCCGCTGGGAAACAGTTGAATGATCTGGGAATAGCTTGCGCTGATCAGGAAAATGGTGAGGGCGGATAGTAAAGCCACAAAGATGCTTAAATATTTATGTTCACCGAGCGCCAGGTAAGCCGCTTCCGGACCGTAACACGAAGATGAC
>CAZLRE010000200.1:0-3719 GCA_964561885.1 uncultured Planctomycetales bacterium
GGGCTCGTCATTGCGCTGATAATCATCCAGCATCATTTGCGCTTCTTGCGGCGTCATCATCCCCTGATCTTCGCCCTGTGCCCCATCCGGACGATCGCCCTGGGGCTGGCCGCCTGATTTTCCGTCTCCGGAATTATCTTGCGGCGGCTGATCCTTGTTATCCTGCTTGTCCCCTGACTTATCATCATTTTGCTTTTGATCATCCTGCTTCTGGTCGCCTTCACCGGATTCGTCTTTCTTTTGATTTGACCCTTTATTATCTTCTTCGGGATTTTGCTGAGGATCTTTCTTGGGTTGATCATTGTTAGTGTCTTGTTCCTGTTTTTGATCCTGCTGATCTTTTTTTTGCTGATCGTCTTGTCTGGATTGATCCGATTTATTCTGTTGTTGCTGCTTCTCTTGCTGCTGCTGTTGCTGTTTCTCTTTCAAGCGCTGCAGTTCGCTTTTGACGAATTCGTAATTGCTTTGGTTATCCGCATCCTTGGGCATGACAGCGAGATTTTTCTCGTAATGCCCGAGCGAACGTTCAAGATCAGCGATGGCGCCGGAGAGATCGGAACCTTCTTTGGATATTCCCTGCTTATACAGCGCATTCCCTAAGTTATACCTGGCCTTCTGTTGAAGTTCAGGCTCATCCGCCAAAAGGGCTTTCTGCAAATGCTCAATAGATTCGGCATATCCACCCTTTTTATAATGCGCTGTTCCAAGATTGAACTGGACCAGAGGCGACTGCGGATCACGGGCCAGCGCTTTTTGGTAATGTGTCAGCGCTTGCTCGAATTTGCCTTGCTCGTACAATTCATTGGCGGTGTTGACTTCCCTCGCCACTGTCGCCGCATCGGCAGCGGGGATCGCCAGAACAATAAAAATCCCGACCAGAAATTTATTATAAACAGGATGTGTCATGATGCAAACCTTTCCTGCTTTCTTCGCCCGGAGAATGTGTCCCAAAGCAATAACAAGAACGCCAAAACCAGAGGAAGCTGGAAACGCTCAAAGTAACGCTTCTCCATTTTCTCATCGATCTCGCGTTTTTCTAGTTTGGAGAGATGCTGTTCGTAAATATAATCCAGACCGAATTCCGCTCCGCTGGATCTGACATAGGCCCCACCCGTCTCGTAGGCAATGCGCTGCAGGAGATTTTCGTTCAGACGCGATTTAACAAAGTTATTCTGCTCATCTTTCAGAAACTGCCACTGTCCTTTTTCATCCTGATATCTCACAAGGTCGCCTTCCTGGGTCCCGACCCCGACGGAGAATATCTTGATCCCGTTTTCCTTGGCCTTCGCTACGACCGCAAGCGGGTCCCCTTCCAGATTATCCCCGTCGGTCACCAGAATGACGACCTTGAATTGCGAAGGCGTCTTCTCATAACCCTTCATAGCCTCATTCAGGGCCGCTCCGACATTGGTCCCGCCTCTGGGAATGACCGAAGAATCCAGATCATTGAGACTTAACAGAAGGCCGCCGTAATCGGACGTCAGCGGGCACATCATAAAGGCATCCCCGGCAAAGGCCACCAGCCCGATGCGGTCGCCTTTTAATTTCTTGATCAAGTCTTTGACCGCGAGTTTAGTGCGTTCCAGACGGTTGGGTTTGACATCCTGGGTCAACATGCTTTTGGACGTGTCGATGACCAGAAGGATATCAAGCCCCTGACGCTTGACCTCCTGCCATTGGTAGCCCCACTGAGGCCGCGCCAAAGCAATAACGCTTAAAATGAATACAGCAATGATCACAATGGCCTTATGACGGTCCCGCCGGACACTTAATCCGCAGACTACTTCATCCATAAGGTTCGCGGCGGCAAACTTCCGCATCAGTTTCCCCCGCCGGGATAAGAACATGATCATGAGCGCGCACAACACCGGCAGCAGCCATAGCAAATGCAGAACATGTGGTTGGTCAAATCGCATAATTGATCTCCCTCACAACAAAGGTGAGGAACTCTTTACGGTATTTTTAAAAACAACGTGTTGACCAGAAGGATCTCAAACAAAAGCAATACCAGCGCCGCCGCCAGCACATACACGAACAACTCTTTGTACTGACGGTATCCGATCTCCTCGATCTTGGTCTTCTCCAAACTGTCGATCTCTTTATAAATATTGCGCAGGGAATCCGTGTCGGTGGCACGGAAATATTTTCCGTTGGTCATGGCGGATATTTTCTTCATGACGTCTTCATCAATGTCGATCTTGACGTTTTGATAAACGGTTCGCCCGAAAAAATCCTGGACCGGATACGGCGCGAACCCTTTGGTCCCGGCTCCGATCGTGTAGATCTTGACCCCCGATGCCTGGGCCAGGCGCGCCGCGCTTAAAGGATCGATCGAGCCGGCATTGCTGATACCGTCGGTCAGCAGGATCAAAACTTTACTTTTAGCCTGGCTGTTCTTAAGACGCGCAACGGATGTGGCAATGGCGGAACCGATGGCGGTCCCGTCCTGGATCATCCCCAATCGCACACGGCTTAAATTCGTATTCAGCCAGTTATAATCCGTGGTCAGAGGACAGATCATGTAGGCTTTGGCGGAAAAAGCGATAAAACCGATCTTGTCGCTATGCCTTCCGGCAATGAACTCTGCGACCGCATTTTTGACGACTTCCAGACGGTTGATGCGCTGGCCGTTCAAGGTGAAATCCTCGGCTGCCATGCTTCCGGAACAATCGACCGCCAGCATGATATCAATGCCCTCGGCCGTAATCTTACTTTCCTCGATCACCGATTGCGGACCGGCCAAAGCGATCAAAAACAGGATCACAACTCCCAGCCGTATGAACCCCGGAATAAAGGCGAACCGCGCCTTCCACGAAGGGTCTAACGCGCCGGTCAGGACAACCGATGAGAACCGGAATGACGGATCTTCCCGGCGCCTGTAGTGCCAGATAAAAAATCCGATCACGATCGGGATCAAGACCAATACTAAAGGCGTGCGGAAGATCATTTTGACGTAACCTGCGCGGCCCCGGGCGGCGGGGAAACGATTTTCGTTTCGTCGACAAACCTTTTGACCAATTCAAAACTGTGGATCGCTTCCTGCGCGCTCGGACCATATTTAGCGAATTTCACCATATCGCAAAGACGCAGAAAGTTTTGCAGGATCTCTTTGTGTTTGGGCTCAACATTTGACGCGTTCTTAACGGAATCCAGAAATTCCTCGGTCGTCATTTCAGGAGCGCGGATGTTAAAGCGTTCTTCAATGTAAGCGCGCGCAATCGCAGAAAGCTCAATAAAATGTTCCTGCGCTTTGCCCTGTCCGAAAAGATCGCGCCGTCTTAAGTCCTGCAAACGCTCATAGGCAACATCCCACGGGGTTTTGATCTCAACCTTTGCCGTTTGATCTCTGCGGCTGCGAAGCCAAAACCATAACCCCAAGGCCGTCAAGACAACCCCAAGAACGATCGCGGCAATGAGAAGCCATGGCGTCTCGGGAAGTCCGACGGGCGGCTTGACGTCTTTAAGCTCCTCGGCATAGGCGAAAGAGGGAAGAAGGAAGAAGGAAGTGAGAAGAAAAAAAATAGATAACCTAAATACAGGAAGGAATGATTGATCATTCAACCCTAATTCGGTCTCTTCTTTTTCTATCTTCTGTATTCTATCCTCTACTTTCCATCTTCTTTCTTCCATCTTCTCTCCTCTATCATCCATCTTACTTCTGCTCATACCCCGAACCTTCGCTTGCGTTGCAAGAAAAATGCGATCAACGACTGCTCATA
>CAZLRE010000201.1:0-3684 GCA_964561885.1 uncultured Planctomycetales bacterium
AGATGCGTCTTGCGCGGCCGCAGTTATGGGTACAGGGCGCTGGTTTGATAACCGCCGCTGTCCTTGTAATGATGGTCTTGGTCACGATATCGGTACCTATCACGGTTTGGGATGAGATGCTCATCTGGGTCATGCGCTCCAAGATGCTTTTTTACGACGGAAGGATCGATTTTCATTATTTAGAAAAGACGCATGTGTATTATCCGAACCTTTGGCCGCTTCATATCCACGCATTTTTTAAGACTATCGGAGGCTGTTACAGCGAAACGCTTAAATGGGTTTCTGCATCTGTACTTTTGGTTTTTGTCTCCCAAATGAGCGGCGCGGTCAGAATTTTGGATTTCAAACGATTGCCGTATTGGCTGCCGGTGTGTTTTTATCTGTTGGTTTTTATGAATTTTATTTTTTTTACCGCGTTGCCGGAAAATATTTTTTTCGCGCTCTCATTGGGTATGGTTGCGGCTTTGATACTGTGGTTGCGTGATGCCCAGGATAATAGATTCTTGATCTTGGCTTTGGTCATGGCCATGGGATTAGGCGGCGTCAAATTTGAAGGAGGGCTCATCGTTTTTGCATTGGCTGTTAGCACCGCGATCGTGGGGCGGTCATCCGGTTTGACTTTCAAGCAAATATCCGGGTTATTATGGTTATTGATCCCGTGCGCGGTACCGTGGCTGTGGACATCCTGGTTAAAGCACAACGAGTTTCAGTATTCGGTCTATCATTTCGCAAGCCCCTTCGCGTTTGAAAATGCCGGCGCCATTTGGGCTGTGGTCATGGGGTCGTTATCGCAATGGAAGAATCTTAGTGTGCTGATCTTGATGTCAGCGGTTTTTATTGTCACTGCCAACCGTCGGCCCTGGGATGCTGCTGAGCGTCTTTTGGGTTTTGCTGCGGCCGTTTTTGTTGGATTCAGCGTGGGGTCCGTGATCTTCTGGCCGGTGGATGATATCCGTTTATACTTTCCCGAGGTATTGGACCGTTTGTTCCTGCGGGCAGCGCCGTTTGTGATGCTCCTTTGGGTAAGCCGTGTTTTTGACCGCAAGCTGTTCACAAATCAGCAGAAGAATCATCTTCAGTAATCCAAAATTATGATATATTAACCCTCATTATGGACATTCATGAGGCCTGGACAAAAGCATTAAAGCAAACCGAGATCGTGCGCTCACGCGTGAGCGCGCTTCAGACCTTCCATGCCACGCAGGTCCCGTATATCCTGTTGTCGGAGTCCAGCGTGAACGTGGGTGATACGGTCGTCCGGCGAGGGGAAGTCACGGTCGACAGGCCTTCCTTGATCCTTCCCCCTAATATCCCGCAATTCGAAGGTTTTGAATTCGACCAGAATGAGCCGTTCGATGAGCATTCGATGATCAATTTCCTTTTGATCCGCGGGGTTCAGTTGCCTTCGATGAAATATGACAATAAAACCCATCGTGTCGATGTTTTTGAAGGCCGTATGCACGAAGCGGTCAAGCATTACCTTAATGACCTTCAGCAAAAAGAAAATGTGACCTCCGGGCTGTTGATCGGCCCGGAGGATGTTTGGCAATTCTCACTATTGATCTTTATCTGTTCCCAGGTGGCGCGCAATACCGACACCGACATCCGAAGGCTGATCGATGATTATAAAAAACGCGGGTATTAAGTTTTATTTGGTATTCCTTCTCATCTTCGCGGCCGTGGCTTCTAAGGCTCAGGCCCAGGAAAGCCGTACGCAACGCCACGTGCTGGATAACGGCATGGTCGTGCTCGTGACACCGATGCCCGAAAGTCCTATGGTATCGATCTATGCGCTTTTTAAGACCGGTTCAGCCACGGAAGGGCAGTATCTTGGTATGGGCATTTCGCATTTTGTGGAGCACATGCTCTTTAAAGGGACAAAAAAACGCGCGGTCGGTGTTATTCCTTCTGAAGTTAAGGCCCTGGGGGGCACGATCAATGCCTCCACCAGTTATGATCACACGATCTATACGCTTGATGTGCCGTCGGCATCATTTTCCCAAGGGCTTGATATCATCGCGGATATGGTGACATCCTCATCCTTCGATCCCGCCGAGGTCGAGAAGGAGCGGCGGGTCATCTTTAGTGAAATGAAGATGATCAATGACCGTCCGGAACGCAAGCTGGCGGATCTGGTTGCCCGCAGTGTTTATCTGCAGCATCCTTACCGTCATCCCATCATCGGCTACGTGCCGCTCTTCGGCCAGATCACGCAGGAACAGCTGGTGGATTATTACAAGCGTCACTATGTTCCCAACAATATGGTCCTTTCGGTTGCCGGTAATGTGGTCGTCGGGGATGTTCTGCCGCTGGTCACGGAAAGGTTCAAGGATTTTAAGCAGGGACCGTTCCCTGACCGTAATCTGCCTAAGGAGCCTGTCCAGATCGCTTCCCGCCGGGTCACCATCGATTATCCGAGCGTGATGACGCGCCTGGCCATGGTCTATCAAGGGGTCAATCTGTTAAACCCCGATCTTTATGCCTTGGATGTACTGGCGATGATCCTGGGCCAGGGGGAGAGCTCCCGTCTTTATCAGGACATTTTAAAGAAAAGAAACTTAGTCAGCTCTGTCGCGTCCTATAACTACACGCCGATGGACCAAGGGGTCTTTGAAGTGATCCTGGAGTTTGAAAAGGGCAATGTGGATGTGATCACTGCCGTTGTCCGCAAAAATATTGAAGAGATCAAAAAACGGGGGGTCAAACCCGCGGAACTGGAAAAAGCGCGGCGGCAGGTTTTAAGTTCGCTTATTTTTGGAAAGCAGGTCTCATCTTCGGTCGCCTACAACACCGCGGTGAATGAAGCCATGACGGGCGACCATGATTTTGATTCCCGATACCTCGAAGGTGTGCGAAAAGTGACCCCCGAGGACATCCGCCGTGTTGCTCAGAGATATTTGGTGGAGGACCGTCTTTCTGTGATCGTTTTAAAACCGCAGGAGACTGAAGGTCAGGATATCGACGCCGCCAAGTCTGCTGAGAGATCTGAGATACATAAAGAAAAACTTCCCAACGGGCTTACGCTTCTTCTTAAAGAGGACCGGACGCTTCCTATTGCCTCGATCTTTCTGGCGATGCGCGCCGGGACACGGCAGGAGACGTTGGAACAAAACGGGCTCAACCAATTGACAGCAGACCTTTGGCCTCAAGCCGCAGGCCCGTGGAATTCCCAAAAGCTATCCGAAAAGGTCGAAGCGCGGGGAGCGAACTTGTATTCATCCGGCGGGTACAACACCATGAGTTTAAGCGTGAATTTCTTGTCCGAAGATCTTCCGTTCGTTCTGGATGTGGTCGAAACATTGGTCAAAGACCCGAAATTCGCGCCTGATGATTTTGAGAACCAGAAGAAGCTCAACATCGCCTCGATCAAAGAACAGGATGACAGCATATTACAGACAGGGATAAACAAATTGCGGAAAATGCTTTTTGTGAACCATCCGATGATGATGGAGATTTCAGGAACGCTGGAAGGTCTTGGCAATGTCAAACGTCAGGACGTATTTGAGCATTATAAAAAATTTCTCACGCCTGATCATATGGTGGTCGGGGTTTACGGGGATATCAAGAAGGACCTTGTTTTGACTGAGCTGAAAAAACGTTTTGGCCGTCTGCCCAAACGTCCGGTGACGCTTGCCTCGGTTAAGGAAGAGCAGCCTCAAAAGCAACAGGAAAAGAATCTCACGA
>CAZLRE010000202.1:0-3668 GCA_964561885.1 uncultured Planctomycetales bacterium
GATCGAACATGTGTGGCGTCAGGCCAGCCAATGCCGAGAGCTGAGCGAAGTGTTGATCGCTTGCGATCATGATGATGTTTACAAAGCGGCCCGGGCGTTCGGTGCGAAGGCGGTCATGACTTCGCCTGATCATCCTTCGGGGTCGGACCGGATCGCGGAAGCGGTCGGTTCTCTTAAATATGAACTGGTGGTCAATATTCAGGGGGACGAACCGTTCATTGATCCCAAGGTCATCGACGGTTTGGTGACTGCTTTAAAAAGTGACTTAACGGCAAGCGTGGCCACGGTCATCAAAGAGATCAGGGCCGAAGAGGAGATCAATAATCCGAACGTGGTCAAAGTTGTGGTCGACCGCAACCGCTACGCACTGTATTTTTCAAGATCGGTCATTCCGTATAACCGTAATGCCGAGCGTCCGTCGGGTTTGCGGTATTTCAAACATTTGGGCCTTTACGCGTATCGCAAAGATTTCTTGATGGTTTATAAGGACTGGCCCAAATCCATGCTGGAGGCGTCCGAGCAGTTGGAACAATTGAGGATCCTGGAAGCGGGATATAAAATTAGAACGATCGAGACGGATAGTGAAAGCCTCGCTGTGGACACGCCTGAAGATCTTGATAAAGTTCTGAAATTTAAAGGAAGATAAACGGATGGCTACAAAGCAGATCAAATTGGGAAATATCACTATAGGTGGCAACAGGCCGTTTATGCTGATCGCGGGCCCTTGCGTCATTGAATCGAAAGCCGGAGCCATGGCGATCGCTGAGAAATTAAAACGGCTGACAGACAAACTGAAGATCCCTTTTGTTTTTAAAGCCAGTTATGACAAGGCCAACCGCACCTCGATCGATTCCTTCCGCGGCCCCGGCATCATTGAAGGTTTGAAAGTTTTGAATGACATCAAGAAGCGTTTGGATGTCCCAGTTTTAAGCGACGTGCACAGTGTTGAGGAGATCGACCAGGCGGCGGAAGTTCTGGATATCCTGCAGATCCCCGCGTTTTTGTGCCGTCAGACCGACTTGGTGGTCAAAGCGGCCAAAAGCGGATGCATTGTGAACGTTAAGAAAGGGCAATTCCTTGCGCCGTGGGACATGAGATCTGTAGTCAAGAAGATCGAAAGCGCGGGCTGCAAAAAAATATTGCTCACCGAGCGCGGGGTCAGTTTCGGATATAACAATTTGGTCACGGATTTCCGTTCGCTGGAAGTGATGCGCGGCCTGGGATATCCGGTCGTTTTTGATGCCACCCACAGCGTTCAGCAGCCCGGCGGGCTTGGGACTGCGACCGGGGGAGACAGGAAATATATTCCGTTGTTATCACGATGCGCGGTTGCCGCCGGATGTGACGGACTGTTCATGGAAACGCATCCTGATCCATCCAAGGCTTTGTCCGACGGTCCCAATATGATGCCGTTAGCTTCGATGGAGAAATTGTTGAAGGAATTGGTTTCGATCGACCGTGTCGTTAAAGGAAAAAAATAAATGAGTTTGAAACGCGCTAAAGAAGTTCTGACCATTGAAGCCGACGCTGTGCGGGCATTGGTGGGCAGGATCGACTCGAATTTCTTAATAGCTGTTGATATCATCGCGCAATGCCGCGGCCGCGTGATCGTCTGCGGAATGGGTAAGACCGGATTGGTCGGCCGAAAGATCGCGGCCACGTTATCTTCCACCGGAACTCCGGCGATCTTCATGCACAGCGCGGAAGCGGTCCACGGCGATCTCGGCCAGGTCATCCGCCAGGATGTGCTGATCCTCATCTCCCAAAGCGGCGAGACGGAAGAGACAACGCGGCTTTTACCTTTGATCAAAAAAATCGGGACCAAGACGATCGCGATCACGGGAAATCCCAATTCAACGCTGGCGAAATATACCGATGTTGTTTTAAATGTGAAGGTCGAAAAAGAAGGCTGTCCGCTTGGGCTTGCGCCGATGGCGTCGACAACTGCCACTTTGGCCATGGGCGATGCGCTTGCGGCCTGTCTCATTGACCGTAAAGGATTCCGAAAGGAAGATTTTGCATTCTTTCACCCCGGCGGGAGTTTAGGCCGCCAATTGCTTTTGAAAGTTGAAGACATTATGCGTACCTCTCAACGCTTCGCCAAGGTGACCGGCGATATGAAGGTTAAAGAAGTTCTTCTGTCCATTACCAAGGCGCGCTGCGGATCGGCCTGCGTTGTTGACCGGGCGGGCAAGGTTTCAGGGATCTTTACAGACGGTGATCTGAGGCGTCATTTGGAAGAGGACCCGCTTGTTTTAACGAAAAAGGTTGAGAGTGTCATGACCAGGAATCCCATGACGATCAGGCTCGACCGTTTGGCGGCTGAGGCGTTCGATCTCTTGAAAGAAAAGCGTATTGATGAGTTGCCGGTGGTTGATCAAAAAGGAAAGCTTGTTGGGCTTCTGGATGTGCAGGACCTTCTGAAGGCGGGGATGGTTTAAATGAACGCTCAGGCAAGGGCCAGAAAAATTAAACTTGTGATCTGCGATGTTGATGGCGTTCTAACCGATGGAAAGATCATTTTTGACAGCACCGGCCGGGAGCTCAAGAATTTTAATGTGCAGGACGGTTTGGGTCTTGTTCTTTTAAGAAATTTCGGGATCCAGTCGGCGATCATTTCCGCCCGGGATTCGAAGGTGGTCGCGCACAGAGCCAAAGAGCTCAGGATCGATCACGTGTTCGTAGGTGTTTCTCCCAAAGTGACGGCTTATGAACAGTTGATCAGGAAATTGAAACGTAGAGATGATGAGGTCTGTTTTATCGGGGATGATCTGACGGATTTGGGTGTTATGAAGCGTGTGGGTTTGGCGGTCGCTGTATCGAATGCGGTTGCCGAGATCAAGAAAGCGGCCCATATTATAACCCGCAAAGACGGCGGTGAAGGCGCAGTCCGTGAAGTCACGGAGTTGATCCTGAAGTCCCAAGGTTTTTGGCCCAAAATACTCAAGGAAATGGGTTCAACCGGCGTTAAACCAAAGACGGCATAACGCCGTCGGAGGAACATTATGGCGATCAAAACATGGATATTCTTGTTATGTTGTTTGTGTGCGCCAATGACGTACGCTCAAGATTCTCCGTCGGATGTTTCTGCCAAGGAAAATGCCATTGAACAGGAATTCGAAGGCTTTAATCTCAACGGTTACACGGACGGCGGGGCCAAATCCTGGGAGATCAACAGTTACGGTGTTGAGAATGTGAATTTAAAATCCAAGAAGGGATTGATCGACAAGGCCAGCGGCAATGTCCGGCTTGAGAACGATGTGGTCATCACTTCCGATCGTGGAGCGCAGATGACGACCGACAGTCTGGATTGGAAACGCAGCGAGAACATGGTCTCGACCGAAGATTCTGTTGAACTTACGGACGATGCCATCAAGATCACGGGAAAGGGTATGGTCGCCCAGCCGGACCTTAAGACCGCATCCATTCATGAAGACGTTAAGGCGGATGTCAATTCGACCCAGCTCGGAGGAGCGGCACAGAGCATAACAATTACTTCCGATGGCCCTATGGAGATGGACCAGGTCAAACAATTGGTCATTTTTAACGAGAACGTTGTGGCAACGGAAGTATCGACCGGCCGACAGCTCAAAGCTGATAAAATGGAAGTGTATTTCAATCAGAGTTCCAAAAGCATCCAGAAACTGGTGTGTCTCGGGAATGTTTCC
>CAZLRE010000203.1:0-3646 GCA_964561885.1 uncultured Planctomycetales bacterium
CCGTCCGCTTTGTCTACATCACCGGCTATGATGGATATGCTACAAATTTACGCCTGGAGGAATGTTTAGACGATGATGTTCTTCTCGTCCACACCTGGGAAGGCGCGCCCCTGCCCCGCGAACACGGCGGGCCCGTGCGCATGATCACGCCCAAAAAATACGCGTGGAAAGGCAGCAAATGGGTCAAGGAGATCTATTTTCTGTCGGAGGAAAAACTGGGGTTTTGGGAAACGAAGGGTTATTCCAACACGGCCGAGCCGTGGTTTAATGATAGGTATTCATAAGTACACCTAGAAATCTATCCGCGAATTGGGACACCACGCAGATTGATCACATATCAGGACACCTTGCGTATCTGTAGCGAACCGGGACACCTTACAACGGTGTCCAAGTCTGCTAATAGTTTGTTAGGTGTACAGGTGTCCAAATATGCAATCACTCCGCTAGGTGTCCTTTTTCCAATTCTTCAGGACTTATCGCCCTGATCGCCAGCGCGTGGATGTGTGTCTTTAAACCCTCGGACAATGCCGCGTAAACCATGCGGTGACGCTCAACCAATTTCTTTCCGCTGAATTCCGAAGACACGATCTCCAACGAAAAATGAGTGCCACCTTTGGCCGCGTCAGGATTATGGCCGGCGTGTTGGTGACTGTCGTCCGTCACAACGAGCCGGACCGGTTGAAATTTCTCAATAAGAATTTGTTCGATTTGCGCTTTGGTCAACATTGGCAATAGTGTATCATCATAGCGTGACAAAATCACTCCTGAAAACATCTTCCAACACACAGATCCTGATCGGCGCTGTGCTCGGTATTGCCGGCGGCATCCTCCTTAATATCATCGGCGCGGAATCTTCGGTCACACAAAAGTCAGTTTATCTGTGCGGCATTGTGGGCGGTATTTTCATCGGCCTTTTGAAAATGATCTTGATCCCGCTTATATTTGTCTCCATCTCAACCGGTGTAGCCAACCTTCAGGCCCACGCCAACATGAAACGCATCTGGGCCTGTACCCTCGGTTACTTTTTTATCGCATCATCTCTGGCGCTCATTTTAGGCATGATCGTAGTCAATTGGGTCAAGCCCGGTGTGGGCATGTCCATTGATCTGTTCAAAGATGCCATGACCAGCCTGCCCGCCAAAAGCATGACCATCGGCCAGTTCTTTCAGTCGTTTTTCAGCGGGCTGTTCATGAATCCCATTGAAGCCATGGCCAAGACCGAGGTTCTGCCGACGGTCATCTTTGCCATGCTCTTCGGGTTGGCAACCGTGGCGCTCGGTGACAAAGCCAGAAACATCCGCCAGCTGCTCAATGAAATTTCCGACATTATTATGGTCCTGGTCGGATGGATCATGCGTCTGGCGCCTTTGGGCATCTTGGCCTTATTGATGAAACTGGTTGCGACTCAGAACATCGAACTTTTACAAACAGTCGCTAAGTTCGTGACGGTTGTCGTCTCAACAACCCTGTTCCACGGACTTGTGATACTGCCTCTATTGCTCTGGCTGGTCACCCGAACAAACCCGATATTTTTCTTTCAAAGCATGCGCGATTCCCTGATCACCGCCCTGTCGACCAGTTCGAGCTCGGCCACGATGCCGGTCACCCTGCGCTGTGTGACAGACAATCTCAAAGTCGATAAAAAGATCGCCGGGTTCGTTGTTCCACTGGGCACGACGGCCAACATGGACGGAACTGCCATGTATGAGGCGATCGCGGCCATCTTCATCGCCAATTTGGCAGGCATTGAACTGAATCTGGTCCAGCAAGTGGTGGTGTTCTGGACATCCATGCTCGCCTCCATCGGGGCGCCGGGCATACCGAGCGCCGGCATGGTGACCATGGTCATGGTCCTGCAGTCCGTAGGCCTGCCGGTCGAGGCCGTTGCCATCCTTCTTCCCATCGACCGGCCGCTCGATACCCTGCGGACAGCCGTGAACGTTGAAGGAGATGCCGTAGGCTCGCTCATCGTCCAGAAACTGACAACAGGCAAAGCTTAACGTCACCCCCTCTTAACTTATCGTTTGGAGCAGGGAGTTTGGGTATAGGCAATTGTCCCCCAACTCCCAACACCGCACTCCCCACAATAAGATTCAAATGTTCATCCTCTCTACGAATCACTCGACAAGCCCCCTGCTTTTGTGGATAATAAAACCTCTCCGGATTCCAGAAACGGAGAAACACCAATACCATGAGCGTCACTCAAAACTTTTCTAATTCTCTGTGTGTCACATGCGTCAATTCCAAACAGCAGGAGATCTACAATTGGCTGGTGGAAAACGAACGCGCCTGGACGCCCTTTTACACTTCGGTCGATATCCGCGATGCCGGCTTCAAGATCGCGGTCGTGGACACGAATCTTTTTCCGGCCGGTTTTAATAATCTCTGCGAACACGGTGTTGTGGACGCCGAACGACTTGTCAGAAACGCCATCAATAAACGCGTCCCGGGCGCTAAAAATATTCTTGTCGTGGCCGAAGAGCACACCCGCAACACATGGTATCTGGAAAACATCCGCGTCCTGGAGGAGATCATCCGCAAGGCCGGGTTCAACGTCAAGATCGCGACATTTCTGACCGTTCAGCCGGATTTCTGTACTGATGCCACGACCAACGTCGAGCTTGAGACCGCAACCGGTAAGACCGTCAAGATCCACTGCTTCAAACGCGTGCTTAACCACATCAAATCCGGCGATGAAAAATTCGATTTTATTCTTTTGAACAACGATCTGACCTCCGGCATTCCCGATGTTCTCAAAGAGACCAACATCCCGATCTATCCCTCCATTCACGCCGGATGGCATTCAAGGCTTAAATCTGAACATTTCCGTCACACCGAAGCTCTCGTGGAAGAATTTGCCAAGATCGTCAATCTTGACCCGTGGCTGTTTTCCTGCCTGTCCGAGAACGTTGATGCCATCAACATCAATGAAGAGGCCGACCGCAAAAGACTCACCGTTGCCGCTGAAAAACTTTTTGATAATATCAGCGCAAAGTATAAAGAGCACGGCATACCGGAGAAACCATTTATATTCCTTAAATCAGACTCCGGAACATACGGCATGGGCGTGCAGTCCGTTGAGAACCCTAAAGATATTCTGGAATTAAACCGTAAGATCCGAAACAACCTTTCCAAAGGAAAAAGCGCACAGGTCATCTCCCGCTTTCTTCTGCAGGAAGGCGTGCCGACTATTCACCGCGTCGAGGAAAACCCGAGCGAGGTGTGCATTTATCAGATCGACAATAACTTAGTCGGCGGGTTCTACCGCTTTCACACCGGCAAGAATCCGCGCGAAAGTCTTAACTCCCCCGGCGGTATGGGATTTAAAACGATCTGTCCACATTCCAATAAATACGGCGACTGTCATCCGCATCCGAATGTGAACATATTCGATATCTACCGCATGCTGGCGCGCATCGCCGGGGTCGCTACCAGCCGCGAGATCAAAAACCTGGAGAACAAAGCCAAATGAAATTTGTATTTTTGATGGACCCGCTGGAAACTGTCGTGTTCGAAAAAGACACGTCCTTTATTTTGATGCTTGGCGCACACAACAAAGGCCATGAGGTCTATTTCCTTCCCGAAGGCGGCATCACGCTCAAGAACGGGAAAGTCTATCTCCACGCCATCAAGGTCAAACCTCAGG
>CAZLRE010000204.1:0-3638 GCA_964561885.1 uncultured Planctomycetales bacterium
TAAAAGGTCTTCTGTTAGCCATAGCTTTTTTCAAATGTGTTGTTTAAATGATAGGGGCGGGTCATTAAACCCGCCCGTACAGGATTTTCATATATTAAAGGACACCAATGGAAAGTCAACCGTTTTTTCCGGGGAAAAGTGAGCTTGCCTAAAGGGAGGGAAAGAATTATGCTAACGGTATGGATCAGCTATTTCCAGGCCGTTGGTGGCATAAACTGGAGGATGGACGCATCTTATGCACATTGTGTCCGAGGGCCTGCGCTTTGAACGAAGGCCAGCGCGGGTTTTGTTTTGTTCGTCAGAACGTCAATGATCAGATGGTGTTAACAACGTATGGCCGTTCCAGCGGCTTTTGCATCGATCCTATCGAAAAGAAGCCTCTCAATCATTTCTTTCCTGGAATAAGTGTTCTGTCTTTCGGCACGGCCGGCTGCAACTTAGGTTGCAAGTTTTGCCAGAATTGGGATATCAGCAAGTCGCGTGAATTCGACCGTTTGACCGAAGAGGCGACTCCGGCCAAGATCGCCCGGGAGGCCCAAAGACTGGGCGTTAAAAGCATCGCGTTCACCTATAATGATCCTGTCATATTCGCGGAATACGCGATCGATGTGGCACAGGCCTGCCGAGAGGCGGGAATACATACTGTGGCGGTCACGGCCGGATATATGACCGATGAATCCCGCCCTGAGTTTTATCAATACATGGATGCGGCCAACGTTGATCTCAAAGGTTTTACCGAAGAGTTTTATGAAAAGATCACCTCAGGGCATCTGCAGCCGGTTTTAGACACACTTGTTTATTTAAAAAACAAAACCAATGTCTGGTTTGAGATCACTACTCTCTTGATTCCGGGTTTAAATGATGCGCCGGATGAATTGCATGCAATGAGCGAGTGGATCATGACCTATCTTGGGCCGGATGTGCCGCTGCATTTTACCGCCTATCATCCGGATTATAAGATGCTCGATCGGCCGGCCACACCGTTTCAGACATTGCGTAATGCGAGGGCGATCGCTTTGTCCAAAGGTTTGCGCTACGTCTATACAGGGAATGTCCATGATCAAGAAGGTTCAAGTACGTATTGTCCGGGATGCCAAAAGCGTGTGATCGAACGGGATTGGTTCGTTCTGGGTGAATATCATGTGAAACCCAATGGCGAATGCGGATTTTGCGGCACATCCATTGCCGGCCGATTTGACAAGGAGCCCGGACGGTGGGGCGCGAAACGTCTGCCGGTGAGGATATCTTAGGCGCTTAATATAGCGAAAATTGTGCTTGGACAAAACTTTTGACGTCGGTATAATAACGTCGATGAAAATCTTTCCAACCATTGCCGGGAGGACATGCGCATGATCCCTATCACTTCCGTCATGACCAAAAATGTCATCACCGTCCAGGAAAACACCCCCATTTATGATGCCCTGATCCTTTTTACTGAACATAAGATCAGCGGTATGCCTGTGGTCGATGAGTCCAACAGGGTCGTCGGGATATTAAGCGAAAAGGACGTCCTGGTCATTCTTCTTAAGAACAGTGCTTTGGATAAACAGACAGTCAGTCATTACATGTCGCGTAATATTACCTGTTTTACAGAAGAGGCGAGCCCTTTTGAGATCTGCGAATTTTTCATTAAATCCAGCTACCGGCGTGTCCCGATCGTCCGTGAGGGCGTCTTGGTGGGGATCGTCAGCCGCCGCGACATCATTCCGCTGATCCTTGAGGCCAGGGCGGTGCTGTCACAGGACCGGTATAATTAATAAGTTCCGATCGATCCACATGTATATCCAGGATAAACACATTCAACCAGGTTTTAGAGAGATCTCAACGCTTATGATCGACAAAAATGAAGTTATTCAGGCTCTTCAGAAACTTGTTGATGAATATCCTTCAGAGGTCATTCCCCGGAGCGTTGTCAGAAATGCCCTGATGAAATTTATGGGTTCCTCCGCTCTGGCGAATTTAAGCGATCATCCTGCCGTTCATAAACTGGAGCAGACCCTGATCAAAGCCAGGTCTGTGACTAATTCCTGAATCCGAACAACTTAAATCCAATGCCTGAGCGCTTAATCCATCGTGTTGTATTATCCATCAATAAGGAGCGGTTATGAATTATTTAAAGTTGTTGTGTTTTGTTTTTGCGGCCGTTTTTCTTACAAACCCCTGCGAAGCCGCCATCGGGACCGCCACCATCAAAGGAACGGTCGAAGGCTCGACGGTCATTGGTTCGGTATCGTTCATGGAGACCAAGGACGGTTTGCAAGTTGAAGCGAGTGTTGCCAACGTGCCGGAGGGTAAGCACGGTTTTCATATCCATGAAAAAGGGGATTGTTCCGATGAAGGCAAAGCCGCCGGTGGCCATTTTAATCCTGCCAATGTTAAGCATGGATTTATGCCCCAGGAAGGTCATGAGCATGCTCACGCCGGCGATATGGGGAATATCGAAGTGGCATCCGACGGAACAGGGACTTTGAGCGTTTTCTTGCCGGGTGTGTATCTCATCGGCCGTGAGCCCAGTGTCGCTGGATTATCCGTCATACTTCATGAAAAAGAAGATGATTTCGGTCAGCCCACCGGAAATGCCGGCGGGAGGATCGGTTGCGGCATCATCATGGTCGAGGACCAGAACAGCGCAACCGCAGGCAATGACAATAAGACCGGGGGCGATGAAAGTTAATGACGCCTCGTGTGCCCGAGATCAATCGCGCGGTGCTTGTGGTCATAGATGTTCAGGGCAAGCTGGCCGGTATGATGCACGACCCTCATTATCTGCGTCACGTCAAGGGGATGATCAAAACAGCTCAGATCCTGGATATTCCGATCATCATCACCGAACAGGCGCCCCAGAAGATCGGAGATACGGTTCCTGAAATCAAGGGAATGTTTCAAGATTTCGTTCCGATTGTTAAGCAAACCTTCAGTTGTTGCGGTGAGCCGCGGTTTATGAATGAATTAAAGCGCCTTCGGCGGTCTTTGATCATTGTCTGCGGTATTGAGTCTCATGTCTGTGTTTATCAAACGGTGAGAGATCTTTGCGGACTTGGCCATGATGTTCAGTTGGTGACCGATGCGGTTTCTTCGCGGTCGAAGCATAATGCACAGATCGGTATTGAGCGATGCGCCCAAAACGGCGCGGTCTTGACGTCGTTGGAGATGCTCGTTACAGAGTTGATCACATCAACGGCTCACCCGAAGTTTCGGGAGATCATGGGGTTACTAAAAAATATGGGAAGTTGATAGTAGATGGATGATAGTGGATAGTAATCGACTGCCATCAACTATTTTCCATCAACCATTCACATTATTTTCGGAGGTTTTTAATGAGCGAACTTCAGGACGATCTCAATAAACAGGCTCTGGATAATCTCATGTTCGAGAACCGTATCTTTCCGGTGCCGGATGCCTTTAAACAGCAGGCTAATGTGAAGGACCATGGTTTATTCAGTCTTGCCGAAGGGGATCGTCTTAAATATTGGGAAGTTTGGGCCAGAAAACTGGATTGGTTCAAACCCTGGACAAAAACGCTGGAGTGGAACTCGCCGTATTCTTAATGGTTTGTCGGCGGAAGTTTGAACGCCTCTTACAATTGACTCGACCGTAAAATTAAAAGCGGCCGGGGTTCCAAGACCGCGATCCTTTGG
>CAZLRE010000205.1:0-1281 GCA_964561885.1 uncultured Planctomycetales bacterium
GGTCACTCGAAGGTCAAGCCACTTGGTATCGAAATCAATTCCGCCGCGGCGATCAGCATCCGGCTGACTGACTGAATCTTGATCCGGATCAGAAAGAGATCCTGTGCCTCTTTTCAAAGTCTCTGTCTGAACATTTACATTTTCAGCGAGAATATTGACCGCTGTTTCCTCAATAGGTTCAATGAGTGCCTCGATCATGGGCTCAGCATTTTGCGCCGGGTCTAAATATACCGGGAGTTCTTGTGTGGACCCGCCCTTGGGTGTGCGTGTTGTATGAACACCGGTGCGTGAATATGACCAAGCAGGGTTCCATAACGAGAACTTTTTGAGCGAAAATGTCCGTCCAAAGATCGTCAACTTTGGTTCCCACCGGGTTGCCCAATCGTAAGCCTGAGCAAAGAGCACTTTATAAGCAATGTGACGTCCGAATGCGTCAAAGGCATAATAATTGAAATCTTTGACTGTTTTTGAGGCCCCTTCCAGGTTTTGAACACCGATATCCATGTGATGGTCGGTCACATCGGGATTGTTCAGCTCCCCGCGCCCGATGGAATAAACTTCAGCGCCGCCTTTGAGGTAATCCAGAAATATGCCGTTAATGATGGCTTTGGTCTGCTTCATACTCACAAGGACATTATCTTTATGAGAAGGTTCAACTGGGACACCGAAGATAGAAATCGTTCCCCGGACCACGCGGTGCGCGAGCCTTGCCACAAAATGGTCATCTGGATTGGCGCCGTGGACATTCATGGTCATGGAACCGAATGCAACAGCTCCCAGTTTCGACCAATAACCTTCTGCGGTCTGATGCAGCGCCGTGATCGGATCACCAATGGTGACCGTCGGCGGTCCTGTGCGCGACCATTGCGGCCTTCCGCTCCAGAGGCGATAGGCAAGCGTTGTCATAAGCCACGGAGCGAACAAGGCCAGAACACCGTCAAGTGTGCGTATTATAAATGCTCCCCCATCCTGAAGGCTGGGGCCGAACTGAATACCAAATAAGGAACTGATATTTTCCAACGGAGCTCCGAACCAGAAAATACTCATGACAAAAATCCGATAAATAATGGTGATGATCCCTGTTTCGGTCATGGTTTTCCCAAGCTTATTGGCGTTCTCAGCGATCATGCGGAATTTAAGGGTATAAGATGCTGCGATCTTATCTTTTTTGTTGTTAACTCCTTTCTCAAAGATGTCAATGATCAAGGAATGGACAGCAGTTTCGCTTATTTTCTGGATATCCCCTTCAGTCGTGGCCAAAAGCTGCTTCGCAGATAGCCT
>CAZLRE010000205.1:1291-3636 GCA_964561885.1 uncultured Planctomycetales bacterium
GATAGCCTCCACCCGTCCAGATCTTCCAAATCCTTCCATATATTAAGCAATTCTAGCTGCAGATCGGGGTCGGTATCCGCGGCATTATCCTGCAGAACACGGTTGATCAAATGACGGAAATCTTCAACGTCGACTTTTCTGGATATGCTCTTGAGTTCAGCCAGGGACCGATGAATAAGCGGACGCAGATAACCGCTGTGTAATTCTTGCGACAGGGTCTTTTGAATATATTCACCATTGATCGGATTGCCCTGCTCATCCCGTCCGGTCAATTGACGGGCTTCGTCGTACATTTTATCGCGTAGGGCCTTGAGCCTTACGAGATCCTCCTGGTTAAGATCAAGGCCCCAGGGCTTCAGCTCAGGCAATAGCGACTGCATACCTTCGGCAAGATAGAGCACGAGTTCGATCTGGTGGGCAAAGAGCATGATCTCACCGACCGAGTTGGCTTCAGACGGGTAATAATTGCCTGTGACAAAAATTCGTTTGATAAACGGCGCCTCAGGACGGAATTTCTGTCCAAGTGCTGTCGCGATCAGGGTGTCCACGCGCGCGGTCATGGCAAATATATTCCCGGGAGCCAACTGTTTGAGCCGCCGGACAATGCCGCGGCTTGGATATGTCGCGCCAGATTTGGAGATGATCATGCTCATCGTCCGTCGTCCGACCTTGTGTTCGTCATTCAAATTAAATGCCTTGTTCGCAGATGTGGCCCAAACGTTCATCTTGGGGAACATCGATTTCATCATACTGACCAGGTTCTCTCCAAACCAAAGCGAATCCTCATATCCTGCGATTAATAGATCTGTTTCGCCCGAATCAAGACTGCGCCCCTGCGATCGATGAACATCTTCGGACCTTTGCATTTTCGGCGACATGAACCTTGTCACGACGCGGGATATGACATTGATGCCTCGGTCTATCAGGCCTCCCTGGTCTTCTTGCGGCGCGGCTTGTGATGATGGCAGCTCATGTTCAGGTTGGTTGATCAACTGTTCATGTATTTCCCAATCCTTCCACGACTGCAGAGTGCTTAAATTTTCAACGATCACGGCCTCCACGATCTCTTTGATCTCACGGTCCAGAATTGTTTTCAGACGTTCATCGATCCGGGTGCGGAAACGCACCACCAGATCGGTCTCATTCAGTTTTCCGGAAACAACCTCCCCCGCCAGTTCATCGGCCAAGCGCCCGACCACCCAGTCCAGCCGGCTTTTGAGATACTCCAGAACGCGTCCATCGGATTGCAGGCGGTTGCTTAACTGTGCGCTTCGATAATTCGCTTCGTTCGCGCTGCATCCGCCGCCAATTAAACATTCGGTCGATTTGGAAAAAAGTTTTGATGCCAAACTTCCCTGCGCAGAGCCGTAAAATTCACTGTTGTCCTTAATGTATTTCTCCAAATACCTGGAGACCATCTTCTCTAACATTGCCTCGGCCGAACGGCGATTGAATGAGTTGGCATCTGCCCAGCTTTGACGGGCCGAGCGCACCTCTTTGGGAATAGAAGCAATATCACTCATCACGATATTATCCGGATCTTTATAGCTGATCTGAGGCGACCAGTATGGATTGTTGGAATCTTGCGGGAATTGCTGGCTTGCGATCTCTTGGGGCGTCATTGTCCTATTAAGCGCAAATGAATATACTTTAATAGTTATTGGCGAAGAACTTTGGGGATCGCTGTTTAAGTTCACGTCTGCCATTTGTCCGGGCTGTTCAGGATTGATGAACACAAGATCATCCATCTTTCCCTTGTCACCGAAGGCATACTGCAGCGTTGAATGCTCGGAACTGAAGGTGACCAAACGTTCCTTTTGGTTATACCCTATGGTTACGCCCTGGTCGGATGAATAAAGCGTTACACCATTGGGCTCTTTGGAAGTGCGAACAGCAACACCATAACTTCCTTCTGATCTTCCGGCAAATTCGCGGACAGCGGACGCACGGTTCCCGGTAAAGAACTTCTCAACCGTGATCTCAACAAAACGCTGGATCCCCTGTTCATCAAGCGCTTCAATGTTCCTCAATATCGTACCGACATCTGTGTTGTGCTGAACATGTTGGTTCAAGACATTCTTTAAATCGGCACGAAAAGCCTCCAGCGCATCGAGCTGATACTGCAAGCCCGGCTGGCTGGCCGCGATCGCGGGCGTCACCCAAAGATCCTGAAACGATTTATTGGGCGTCTTTAAGCGCGGCCGCAGCAACGAATCCTGATGTTTCAGAAACACATTCTGTACGGCCTCTCCCAACTGCGCCTCTTGCTTTGCGTTTAATAAGAGGCTCATGGCTCTGGTGAGTGTGAGTTGGGTCGGTGACGCCTTTTCAGAGGCTGTTGATGT
>CAZLRE010000206.1:0-3625 GCA_964561885.1 uncultured Planctomycetales bacterium
ATCTTCCGGTATGGCCGTATTCAGATTTTGATCCGCATTCCTAAAACCTTTCAAAACAGCATCCACAGACAAAGCATCTGCACAACGGCTGACGGAAAAGATCACTAAAAACCAAAAAATGTGATGGTCATGAGAAACATTCCCATAAAATTGCGGGATCCCAATGACGTAAAAACATACCACAGCCGCAATAATCGTCGCTAAACGCGTAAAACACCCAATGATGGCGAAAAAGCATGCGACCTTTGCCACATCACAAGCGACTGACGCCAATACGCCATTGATCGGCAAATACGGTAATAACCAACCCATGCCCATAGGAGCGAATTGCAGATCTTTGGGCAATTGGGCGAACCAGACAACAATCTCCTTATAATCCAACGAGAATAAATATCCAAAAAAAACGATCCTAAAAATCGCCAGATTGACCGGCGAATCTTCTTCGTTGAATAAATTTACAACACAACGTCTGACTTTCTCAAAATTCATGACAGCCAGATATAAAATCCCAAGGATAATCCATAAAATAATAACTTGTGAAATGCCGATAGCCCATGGCTCCTCGTTGACAGCAAACTTATAAATACCCACTGCCATCAATGAGACGATAAATAAACTAGTTAATGCAATCCGATTTGTCATCTTATCTTTCTACGTCACGTATGGAAGATTTTGCTACAACACGTTTGATCAGCCTGGCCCATCTATCCTGATTAAAACACTTACCGATCGTACCGGTCAATCGGCAGCGCCAGTAATCCAAACGACTGTTCCCCTTTCGATACCATTCGGCCGCAATGTTCATGTGATACCACAACGCCTCATAACCTGCGACATGAATGATCTCGCTTAAATGTTTGCGAACGATCTGTTCATATCCCCGTCCGGCGCGTACGGCATCACGGGAAATGGCATTGTCCGTGCGGTAATCATAAATGAACGTCGGTTCAGGCTCAAATCCAAATGCGTATTTCTTGGCAAGGCGTATCGCGGTATCCCATTCCTGATAAGAGCGTATGGTTTCATCCAATAAACCGATCGACTCAAGCGCACTTTTACGGATCAGCAAACACGGGAACATCGGACCTTCACCGGACAAAACGTCTCTATAAACATTCCCGGAAAGCGGGCGCACGCGGTAGATCTCTCTCTCACGTCCGGGATGAAGAATGTACGCATTGGAATGCACAACATCCACATTGCCTCTCAATGCGATCGTCATCCGGCGCTGTAAGCTGTCCGGCAGCCACTGATCATCCGAATCCAGAAACGCGATCCATTCCCCATGAGCCGCCTTAATTCCCGCGTTACGGGCCGCCTGAGCTCCGGCATTCGTTTCACGGGTGACGAAACGGATACGATTGTCCGAGCCCATCAGCTTGTTGACTACATCCCTTGTATTGTCATTTGAACCGTCATCTGAAATGATGATCTCCCAATGGGGATAAGTTTGCGCCTGCACGCTTTGAACAGCAGCTTCGATCATCCCGGCCCTGTTAAATGTCGGGATAACAACACTGACTAGTGGGCCAACAATAGTCATAAGAATTTAGCTGGCTAAATGCCGGCTTATCCCTTCTTTGATATACATGAGCTTCTCTTCTTCCTGCGGTGAGACAATTACTAGAGGAAAAAGCATCAGCGTACAAATTCTTTCTTTGTTAGCCTCAAACCTTTTCTGAAAATGTCTGGGCCCCAAAAATTCATCATAATAGTCCATCACCCTTTGGGACAGTTCCTTCACTTGCGTTTCAGGCATCTGCATGACTTCACGGACCTTTGAGATGAGATCGTCCTTTCCCGAATAAATCACCGCATTTTTCATATGTTCCAACGCCGGAGTAAACCAGTCGTGATAACTGATAATCGGGATTGTCCCGACCGACATTGCTTCAACCGCGTTATGACAAATAGGTCTGTTCGTTCCCGAGAAACACATAAAAAACTGGCTTTTTGCGATCGTCGAAAGCCAATCCTCGGTTTTTAACTGACCTGATTCATCTGCCCGCAATAAAATGAACTTATTCATAAAAGATTTTTCATCGGACACGATCGTATTAAACAGGCGAAGCTCTGTTATGATCTGTGTCTCGGGAACAGATTTGATGATCAACTCAGTGGCCTCATGCCGGTTAAGCTGTCCGTATTGAGGAACGGATTTCCCCTGATACGCTTGTTTGGCCGTGTTGCCGCCAAAAAATATCCGGATCTTGCGCGCTGTCTGTCGTAAAGCGGAGATCTTGGCGATCTGATTTGTATGATATTGCATCGGGTGCATGGAAAACGGGATCTCAATGACTTCACCAAACCTGAAATGCGATGGCCGCAGTATATTGATATACACGAGTTTCTTCCAGGATTTGCTGAGCAACTCGGTTCTCGGCTCGTCAAACACATAAATCATTTCGGATGTGTTTTCAGGCACGCGATCGACGATCTTAAGATTTTTGATCGAATAGATGTATCGGCCGCAATATCCCATTCGTTTAAACCCAACCAAACCAACTGGATGATAAAAATAAATCGTATATCCCATTTGGCTAAACAGATTGAGCGGCAAAAAGGCATATCGACCGTTACCGTCATCGTCGCGATAGAGAAATTCGTCATCCAGGGTGCAGAAAATGATCTTCCCTGACTTTGGCATAGATTTGAGCATATTGCGTAAACTCAACCAAAGGAAAGGGAACAACAACCTGACAAAGACCAGAATTCCTTTTGAGAACATGCGATCAATATTTTGAAGAATTTTGCTCATTTAAGCGTAAGAGCCTCGGAATATTTCTTCTCAAGAGACTCGACTTCCTTCCGGATATCATGAAATTCTTCAACAAAAGCCCGTCCAGCACGACCCATTTGGGCCCACCGCTCCGGATGATTCAAGATTATTAAAATATTTGCGACAAGACCGGAGACATCACGTTCGTTGGACAATAATGCACTTTCTTTGTCCTTAACGATATTGGGAATATCCGCATGGTATGTGGAGACGACCGGCAATCCCATAGCCTGAGCTTCAAGAATCACCGTCGGAGCGCCTCCTTCGCTGTCCCCTGTTTGCGCTGTGACGCTGGGATGAATAAATATATCTGCCTTGTCCATTTCATCGATGTATTGCTGATAATTCAAGAATCCAAGGAAAGTCACATGATCCTGCAGAGCGAATTTCTTTACCAGACTTTGAATATCCCCCTTAAGTGGTCCGTCACCGATCACCCGAAATTCAAAATTTGGGTTGGTATTAATCACCTCGGCGAAAGCTTCAAGGATATAACGCAGACCTTTTTTCTCAACAAACCGGCCACAAAATAAAAATATCGCTTTCTCTGTAGAACTTTTAGGACGGCGTTCTTTAAATATCAATCTCTCGACCGGGATCGCGATCCTTTGGATCCTGATCTTTTCCTCTGGACAGCCGATCTGGATGAGTTTGGACCGCATAAAATTGCCCTCGACCAGAAACATGCGTCCTTTTTGAAATAAAACTTTCAACCTTTTGGCCCACAACGGATCATTCGGTAATTCCGAAACGTCATACCCGTAAAAATTAGTAACAACCGGTAAGGATGCCTTTTCAAACCAATTGACCGCCCAGAATCCCTGTGGACCAAAATGCGCATGGATC
>CAZLRE010000207.1:0-3622 GCA_964561885.1 uncultured Planctomycetales bacterium
CGATCTCTTCGGCTGCACAACCGGCATTAACACCAAAGAGATTTACCGTACCTCGCGTTTGGTCAGCAAGGCCACAGGTTTTATCGTGCCGCCTAATAAGGCTATCGTCGGCGCCAATGCGTTCCGTCATGAATCCGGCATCCATCAGGACGGCATATTGAAAGAACGTTCGACCTACGAGATCATGAGCGCGGAGGACGTTGGGGTTCCGGCAGCCGGCGGATTGGTGTTGGGTAAACATTCCGGCCGTCACGCATTTAAAGACCGTTTGAAATCCTTAGGCATCGAAGTCGATGACAAGCAATTGGACATCGCCTTTGAACGTTTCAAGAATTTGGCGGACAAGAAGAAGCAGGTTTTTGATGAGGACTTGGTGGCTATCGTTGATGATGAGGCCAAGACCATCCACCAGACCTGGAATTTGAAAGAGCTTTTTGTGACGAGCGGAACCAACATCGCGCCCAAGGTCAAGATCGCCTTGGAATCCAAGGGCAAGGTCGTCTCCAAAGAATCTTCCGGGGATGGTCCGGTGGACGCGTGTTATAAAGCCATTGAAGCGATCACGCAGCACAAAACGAAACTTTTGGAATACGGCATTCAATCCGTGACGCAGGGCAAGGACGCGTTGGGCGAGGTGACGGTCAAGGTCTCGGTCGACGGGAACAATGTGATCGGCCGGGCAGCCAGCACGGATATCATCGAAGCCTCGGCTAAAGCGTATTTAAATGCGATCAACAAAGCGATCGCGCAGGAAAGTTTAAAGAAATAACCATGAGAGCACAAGATCACAAGAGCACAAAAGCACATGGAGAACACAGGTTCTCCGGTGCTCCTCTTGTGTTCCTGTGTTCCTGTGCTCTTGTGTTCTTATGAACGACCAGCCACCAGCCATTTACGGCATTATCGGTAATCCTCTCAAACACACCCTCTCGCCTGTGATGCACAATGCAGCGTTCAAGACCCTTAAGGTCAACGCTGTTTACAAACCGTTTGAGATCCAGGAAGACGAGCTTCAGCTTTTTCTGGAGGACCTGAAAGAACAGGACAATCCGATCTTCGGATTGAATGTCACGATCCCCTATAAAGAGAAAGTATTGCCGTATTTAGACGGCATCAATGCGTTCGCTGAAAAGGTGGGGGCGGTCAATACGATCGTGATCAACCGTCAGCGAAAACTATTCGGTTATAACACCGACGGTCCGGGATTCTTGGCGCATTTGACTGAAGAGGGGTTCGACCCGGAAGGCAAGCGTGTCGCGATCTTGGGCGCCGGAGGGACGACGCGGGCGATCTTAAGCGCGCTGGCTTTGTTCGACAAGCGGCCTGACAGCATCCGTTTGTATAACCGCACTCTCTCGACAGCCAAAGAATTGCTCGAGGATCTCAGCTGCCGCCTTGATCTCGGGATAGTTGATATTGTTGAGACTATTGATGATCTGAACATTGAACTTGCCGATTGTCTGATCAATACGACCGCGGTCGGGCTTAATCCGACGGATGAAGCGCTTGTTGATCCTGAGCTGTTACATAAGGGATTGTTTGTTTATGATGTCATTTATAATCCCAAGGAAACAAAACTTTTAAAAGCCGCCAAGGAAAAAGGCGCCCAAACGTCGAATGGAATGGGGATGTTGTATTACCAGGGGGTTTTATCGCTGCAGCACTGGGCCAATATGGAGCTTGATGACAAAGTCAAGACAGCCATGCGCAAAGCGCTTGACAAGGGAGGGGCATGATCGCAGAACTCGACGGAATTATATCTATCTCGATCTTTGCGTTAGGCGCGATCATCGGAAGTTTCTTAAATGTCTGCATCGTGCGTCTGCCGCATGAAAAATCCGTTGTTTTTCCGGCGTCGCACTGTGTTCATTGCAAAAATCCCATTACCTGGCATGATAATATCCCTCTGGTGAGCTGGCTGCTTTTAGGCGGACGCTGCCGTCATTGCAAAAAGAATATTTCGTTCCGGTATTTTTTAGTTGAATTGATAACGGCAACCGGATTCTTGTTGTTTTATAAACACTATGGTTTTCACGCCATTTTGATCCCGTATCTTGTGATGCTCAGCGGTTTTATAGTGGCCACCTTCGTGGATTTTGAGCACCGTATTATTCCCGATGAGATCTCGATCGGAGGGACCGTTGTCGGTGTTGTCTTCAGTCTTTTGATCCCTCAGCTGCATGGTCATGATGTGTTCTGGAAAGGCGGGCTGTGGTCGGTGGTTGGGCTTTTGGTTGGCGGGGGATCCATCTATCTCATGGGTCTTTTGGGTAATGTGATCATTCCCAGGTCCAGACGGCAGTTAGACTCTATTCTCAAAGAAGAATTTTTGCAGGTCATGAGCCCCATCGCGCCGGATGTTTTTGAGGGGTTGTGGCAGGACATGGCCCGAAACGGGTACATTGTTCCCAAAGACGGTACGGCGGATGTGCTCGATGCCTTCTGGAAGACCAAAAAGGCCGACCAATTGAAACTGAGCCCCGCTTACGCGCATTTAAGTAAAAAAGTGTTCAAGGTTTTGCGAATGGACACCATGGGCGGAGGGGACGTCAAGCTCATGGCCATGGTCGGGGCGTTCATGGGGTGGAAGTTAGCGCTTTTGTCGTTCTTTCTGGCGCCTTTTTTCGGGGCTGTTTATGGGGTCATCGAGAAGATCCGGACCAAAGACAGCATTATTGCTTATGGACCGTTCCTCATTTTGGGCGCCCTGGTGAGTTTATTCAAGGGGCAGGAGATCATCCGCCTGGTCGCCAGCAGTTACGGTATCACTTATTAACATAATCAATTTTTTGCATTTTTCCGGAAAATCGATATAATACGTTATCCCCGATACAAATAAGCGCCAGCCCTTAAGTCTGTCGCCGTTATATTCCCACTAACAACCTTAAAGGAGCAGTTCAAATGTCTAAAGTGCTTGATTTATTAGGAAAAGAGAACGAAGGTCTTTTGAAACACAAATGCAGTGCGATCCCTAAGGAAAGTCTGACCTTGACCGGTCCGGATTTCGTGGATCGTATCTTTACCTATTCCGACCGCAGCAACACCGTGTTGCGCAATCTTAACTGGATGTATAACCACGGCCGTCTGGCAGGTACTGGATATTTGTCCATCCTCCCGGTTGATCAGGGGATCGAGCATTCCGGCGGCGCGTCGTTCGCCCCTAATCCGATCTATTTCGATCCGGAAAGCATTGTCAAGTTGGCGATTGAAGGCGGATGCAACGCGGTTGCCTCAACGCTCGGCGTTCTTGGTCTTTGTTCCCGTAAATATGCCCACAAAATCCCGTTCGTGGTCAAATTCAACCACAATGAATTTTTAACGTATCCGAACAAATTCGATCAGCGTTTGTTTGCCGATGTTGAACAGGCTGCGGACATGGGTGCTGTCGGTGTGGGAGCCACCATCTATTTCGGTTCGGATGATTCCCATCGCCAGATCGAAGAAGTTTCCCGCGCTTTTAAAAGAGCCCATCAATTAGGTTTGTTCACGATCCTCTGGTGCTATCTGCGCAACAACGCGTTTAAGACCAAAGAAAAGGACTATCATGTGTCCGCGGATCTGACCGGCCAGGCCAATCACTTGGGCGTCACCATTGAGGCCGACATCATCAAACAGAAGCTTC
>CAZLRE010000208.1:0-3602 GCA_964561885.1 uncultured Planctomycetales bacterium
ACCCACAACTGCGATGGTTTTATCTTTAATGTCCGTTAAATTTGCATCTTTATCATAGTAGATCTTTGCCATGTGATACCTTTCCTTTTAACGTTCTCGAATGGCACGAATGGTGACGAATGTCACGAATTGAAGAAGAAATCTTAACATAAATCGAAAGACTTATAGAGAAAATTTTTCATGATTGAGGCTGGCTTCTATCCGTGCAATTCGTTCCAATTCGTGTCATCCGGCTCAAGTTAATATTTTCAACAATTGATAATAATCATCCATATGGGTGAACTGCCGTTTGGTCGCATCCGCCAGATCGACCACATTGATCTCATCCTGCAATACACCCACCGCTTTACCGTAGATTCCGTTCAAAAGAAGGTCGACCGCTGCCGCACCCAAACGCGTGGCCAAAATACGGTCCTGGCCGCTGGGCGTTCCTCCGCGCTGGACATGGCCTAAAATAACGCATCGCGTCTCAAGACCGGTCGCCTGAGTGATCGTTTCTGCGACCGTTTGCGCTTTGCCGGCGCCTTCGGCCACCACCAAGATCCATGTGATCTTGCCTTTGCGGTTACCTTCAGTTATTTCCTTATACATGCCGGAATAATCAAATGCCCTCTCCGGAATAATGACATCTTCCGCTCCGGCGGCAAGCGCCACTTCCATGGCGATATAACCGGATTTATTGCCCATGACCTCAACAACGAAAATACGTTCCATGCTCTGGGCTGTGTCGCGGATCTTATCGATCGACTCAAGCGCGGTATTGATCGCAGTCGAGCATCCGATGGTCTGATCCGTTCCGTTGAGATCATTATCGATGGTGCCCGGCAATCCAACCGTCGGGAAACCGAACTTGTGGTAAAGACGGCTTGCGCCCTGATAGGAACCATCGCCACCGATGACCACCAACCCATCGATCTCATGCTTGCGTAAAACCTCGACTGCACGCTGTTTGCCCTCATCGGTCGCAAATTCCTTGGAACGGGCGGTCTTTAAAATGGTGCCTCCCCGGTTGATGATGTTAGACACCGAGCGGTGATTCATGGGAACGATCTCGTCATCGATCAAACCTTGATAACCGCGCATGACCCCGTAAACCTCAAGGCCGTAATGCAGCGAACAGCGCACCACGCTTCGGATGGCCGCGTTCATGCCGGGCCCGTCCCCGCCGGAGGTCAAAACCGCGATTCTTTGCATGGATCCTACGGCCATCACAAACCTCCCACATTCATATCTCGCGGATGTTCCACAGAAAAAGAATACAAAATTTCCTTCTTGGCCTTGGGATCCAGTTTAAGTTCCCATAACCAGACTCCTTTGCGGTCTTTCCAGTCCTTGGCTGTCGGCTGGACAGAGACATCCGATATCTTCACTTTGATACGGTCGTTGGATGATACCGGCATGGATTCAAAAAGCTTAAAATTGATCGGCTTGGCTGTGAAATTCTCGACGGACAACTTATATTTGAAATCGGTCCTGCGATTGGGCGATTGGATGCCGCCTAACATCGTATCATCCACTTTGCGCTCCAGCTCTTCACGCTTGACCTTGACGTTCTCATCCACACCCAAATAGAGATCAAAATCCTGACCCGGGCTTATTGCATCGATGCTTGATTTTCCGACGAATTCATTATCCAGGAACAAATTCACAGGACCGGCCAAAAGTTGAAGATCAGAGGCATTGACCACCCTGCTTCCCAAATAGGCGAATTGCGATTCCCTGGGATAGGCCGAATATTCAAAATCCGCTTTGAGTGTCTGGCTGTTGACCGGGAACTTGTTTTCCGTGCCGTCGGACAAAATGGTCACCGGACGGGCGATCTGATACGTCACCGAGACACCGGATGAAGCGGCCTGGGCATAACTGAACTGGGCCTCTTCAACCGCCGGTGCCGCCGCCATCATCATTTCACCGGACGCTCCAAAGGCTTCAGACTGAACAACCGCGTCACTCACCATGGCCTTATTCATCATGGCAAGCGCGCGTCCACGCTGAGGATACACCGCATTTTCCGATAAAACCCATGGCGCCACGTAAGGCATCCTGCCTCCGATCGCCGGCTGTGCGGTCGACAACGTTAAAGTCACATCCTTCCAATCCTCACCCGTTGACTGCTTGACATTCGCAGATGAGATCAATTCAACCTGGTTCTTGGCGATCATGCTGTGGGCATCATAAAGGGCATACCAAAATGCCCCGTTAAGCATATACGAGACACTGACGGTCAAATTCCCCGACTGAAGACATTCCACATCAACAACGATCGACCGTTTCAATTTGGCGCCGCCGCTGTTTAACCCCGCCAGTTCATTCTGCAATTTCTGCAGTTCAAGGCCGAGCTCTCGCTTTTTTTTGCGGATCTCATCGGAGGCCAATTCCAGCCCCTCACGGGTGGTGCCGATGAACTTCATCATGTCCCCGAGCTCGATCGTCGTCGGCATTTTCGTGACCAGATCTTTAGGCAGCTGCTGCCCAGCATATAATTTTAAGGAACTTAGGAATTCCTTCTGATCAACGATGACCTGTTCATTGGATGCCTGAAGCGTCAATTGATCGCTCACGTCCTGGATCTGGTCCTGCAATTCTTTAACGCGCTTATCCGCCGCCTCTTTGAGATATTCCTGTTTTAAATATCCGCCCAATATCTTGACCTTGGCCGTTCCCTGACCGGAGACCGTGAGTGAATTCTCATCGAACACCGGAACAATTCCGCTGAATACGACGCTGTGCGTTCCGGGTGTTAATTCGACTTTCGCCTCACGCGTCACACGGGATGAGCCGGGATAAACCGTGACGGAAGATATCCTGGAATCGGCCATCATCGTTTCCGCGTGAACGGCCGGTAAAACCAATCCCGCCAAGAGGACCGTCACAACAAATACCCCGCAGCATCTGTTCATATTTTTCTCCCGTTTGATTATATTATGTTTACCAAAAGAAAATCCGCGGCCTTTTCGCTGATTGTCACAGGAGCGACATCACAACACAAAAGGCCACGGATTCTTACCACTATCTAGATTAGTATCTGTAATGATCCGGCTTAAAAGGACCCTCGGCCTTCACGCCTAAATATTCTGATTGCTTCTTGCTGAGTTTATCTAGCCTGGCACCGACCTTCTCCAGATGGAGCCTCGCCACATGCTCATCCAGATGCTTGGGCAAAACATAGACCTTGTTCTCATATTTATGCCCATTCTGCCACAGCTCCATTTGGGCCAGGACCTGGTTAGTGAACGAATTACTCATGACGAATGACGGATGACCGGTCGCGCAACCAAGGTTGACCAATCGCCCCTCGGCAAGCACAATGAGTTTTTTGCCGTCGGGATAGGTGTATTCATCGACCTGAGGCTTGATCTCAACCTTCTTGATGTCCTTGCGCTTGTTGAGATAAGCGATGTCGATCTCCGAATCAAAATGACCGATGTTGCAAACAATGGCACCGCTTTTCATGCGGTCCATATGTTCACCGGTGATAACATCAACACAGCCCGTAGCTGTCACAAAAATATCACCGATCGCTGCCGCCTCTTTCATCGTCAGGACCTGATAGCCTTCCATGGCCGCCTGCAGGGCGCAGATGGGGTCGATCTCGGTGACGA
>CAZLRE010000209.1:0-3573 GCA_964561885.1 uncultured Planctomycetales bacterium
TACGGTCGGAAAAGTGACCAAGGATTCTTTTTCTGTCTATATGATCCCCTTTACGATGCGTGAGACAACGATGTCGGATAAAAAAGCCGGAGATGTTTTAAACATCGAGGCGGATATCATCGCGCGCTATATTTTGGGTTCCCAATAATATGAAGAAACGCGTCGTCATAACCGGTATCGGGATCCTTTGCGGCAATGCCAAAGGCCGTGAGGATTACTGGCAGGCCCTTAAGGAGGGGCGCATCGGTTACCGTCCGATCACGTTCTTTGACACCGCTCCATATCGCGTGAAGATCGCCGGTGAGATCACGGATTTTGATCCGAAGATCTACATGGGGCCAAAAGGATTGCGCACCTTGGACCGAAGTACGACGATGGTCGTCTCGGCCTCCAAGCTTGCCATTGCCGACAGCGCCTTTACCATTACCCCGGAGAATACCGACGACGTCGGGGTTTCGATCGGCACCACGTTGGGAAGTTTAAAGAGCATCGCGGAATTTGACGCGGTCACTTTGCGTGAAGGCCCGAGGGCGGTCAATCCGGCGCTGTTCCCTAATACGGTCATCAATTCTCCGGCCAGCCAGATCTCCATCTGGAATAAGATCGCGGGTTTTAACTCGACGATCTCAACCGGTTTCTGCGCGTCGATGGACGCGCTTCAGTATGCGTATGATTTTATCCAGTGGGACCGCGCGCACATGATCTACGCCGGAGGGGTTGAAGAGTTTTGTATTTACACCTATCTTGGTTTCAACGCGCTGGAATATCTTTCGGGTTCGAAGAAAGACGAAGAGTTCATCAATTGTCCTTTTGACAAACGCCGCAACGGCATCACGCTGGGCGAAGGCGCTTGTGTCATGGCCCTGGAAGAATACGAACACGCCAAGGCCCGCGGCGCCAGGATCTTTGCCGAAGTTTTAGGATTCGGTTACAGCTTCGACCCCTTCAAGATCCATAAGTTCAATCCGCGAGGCACCGGCATGAAAGAGGCCATGACCTATGCCTTGCAGGAAAACGGTCTTGAGCCCAAGGACATTGATTACATCTGCGCGAGCGCCAATTCCACACAGGCGGCGGACAGGATCGAGACCGAGGCCATTAAGGAAGTGTTCGGGGATCTGGCCTATCAAATCCCCGTGAGCGCGGTCAAGGGCATGGTCGGCGAGTGTTACAGTGTGACTGCCGCGTTTAACGTGGCGGCCGCGGTCGGCGCTCTGTATGACGGTTTTCTTTTTCCGACGGTGAATTATCAGGAAAAGGACCCGCATTGCGACCTGGATTATGTGCCCAATGAATCGCGCAAGGCCCATTTGAAACATGTGATGGTCAATTGTTTTTCGCCTAACGGGAATAACAATTGCATGGTGTTGCGGAAATACAAATAACGCGTAGGGGCACAGCGCGCTGTGCCCCTACGGAATTTCTATGAATCATTCGTTTTTAAGAAATCAAACAGCCATTGTCACCGGCGCAAGCCGGGGGATAGGCCGCGCGGTCGCCCTCAAACTGGCCGATCTCGGCGCAAACGTAGCGTTCAATTATCATGCCAGCGCGCAACATGCCCTGTCTCTGGAGAAAGAGTTAAGCGCAAAGGGCGTGAAGGCCAAGGGAAGCTGTGTCGACATCAAGGATTTCGAACAGGTCAAGGCATGGATCGAATCGACCAAAGCTGAATTCGGCGGTCTGGATGTCTTGGTCAATAACGCCGGGATTATCCGCGACAAGGCGCTCATGATGATGTCGCCGGAAGACTGGCATCAGGTCATCGACACCAATCTGACCGGTGTTTTTAACGCGACGCGCGCCTCTATCGTGACCTTCATGAAGCAGAAGAAGGGACAAGTCGTCAATATTTCGTCCGTGAGCGGAGTGATCGGTCTGCCGCGCCAGGTGAATTATTCCGCCAGTAAAGGCGGGATCAACGCGTTCACCAAAGCGCTCGCCAAGGAAGTGGCTTCATTCGGCGTTCGTGTCAATGCGGTCGCGCCCGGTTTTATTGAGACGGAGATCTTATCCGGATTCAATGAAGAGCAAAAGAAAAAGATCACCGAACTCATTCCGCTTGGACGCGTCGGCGCGGTGGAGGATGTCGCCGGCGTTGTTGAATACCTTTTAAGCGATCAGGCGGCGTATGTCACAGGCCAGATCGTTGTCGTCGACGGCGGGTTGGCGATACGTTAATAAATGGATAGTGCTCAGGGGCCGGCGACCAGTAGCTGATTTGCCGCTGGGCACTCTAATCGGAGGTTAAGAAATGCAGCTGGATGTCCGTGAGATACAAAAGATCATTCCTCACCGTTTTCCGTTCTTGATGATCGATAAGGTTGTTGAGCTTGTCCCAGGCGAGAAGCTCGTGGCGATCAAGAACGTCTCTATCAACGAACATTATTTTGTCGGCCACTTTCCTGAAGAAAAGGTCATGCCCGGTGTCCTGATCATCGAAGCCATGGCCCAGGCCGGATGCATTTATTTTTATTACAGCAAGAATCTGCAGGGTAAAAATCTGATCTATTATCTGGCCAAGACCACAGCCAAGTTCCACAAGCCGGTCGGTCCCGGTGACCAGCTGCGCATTGAGGTTGCAACCGTCAAGCTTTTGTCCAAGGCCGGTTTTCTTAAGACCACCGCGTTCGTGAAGGATGAAATGGTCGCAGAGGCCGAGATAGGTTTCGGGATCAGGGAAGTTTAGGGGATATTGGGCTTATTGACGAGGCCGCTTAAGCCAAAGTACTCGTTTGACGAAGCCCATCGACGATGTTAGAATACCGCCTAATTTGTGGTTCGATTCGATAGTGTTTGCTTTCTACTGGATTTGCGAATCGAACCACCCTGAGTAAGCGACGAGCGAAGCGAGAAGCGAAACGAAGGGCTCAGTTCATTTTTATAATCAATTTTGTCATTTACGGGAAGTAGCGCAGATGGCTAGCGCGCAACGTTCGGGACGTTGAGGTCGAGGGTTCAAATCCCTCCTTCCCGATTTTCTTTTGATATGGTCAGGGCGCATATCTATTTCACAGGCACGGTGCAGGGGGTCGGTTTCCGCTTCACCTGCCGCAGTTATGCCGAAGTCCTTGGCTTGAAGGGCTGGGTCAAGAACCTTTCCGATGGCCGTGTCGAAGCTTTGGTCGAAGGGCCGAGGCCTGATGTCAACGGGCTTATCGACAAGCTCAAAGAGCACTATGGCGGTTATATCCATCAAGTTCAGGTTGATTGTTCTGACGCGCGCAGTGAGTTCGCGGATTTTAAAATAGCATTCTAAATCACGTCTAATGGTTTAATCCCATGGATCTTATTGACCTGTCCTTTTCCAGTGACAAATCTCCGATTTTTGGCAGCGACGATATTGGGAGATTTGTCACTTCGATTGGTCAGAAGAAGGTCAATAATAAAGCAAAACGGGAGATCGAGCGTTTATCCCGATTGATCGAAGAACACAACACGCAGTATTATATCCACAACAATCCTACGGTTTCCGACGCTCAATATGATGAGCTTATTAAAGAGCTGGCTCATCTCGAAGATCAGTTCCCGCAGTTCAGGTCTGAACAATCTCCAACCCGGCGCATCGGCGCT
>CAZLRE010000210.1:0-3563 GCA_964561885.1 uncultured Planctomycetales bacterium
CTCGGCGGACGGCTGCAGGTCGGCACCAGTTGCCGGCATGGCTGGCGCCCCCTGGGCAAACCGCGTTTCGTCAATCAATTCGAGAACAATCTCATTAAAGAGATAGACCATAAACCGGCGGCGATGATCTATCAGGAATATTTCGAGGACACCACGGAAACGCTGAAAGCGAGCAGCTTAGCGCATCTCAATGCCCGCTATCCTCTCGGGACTCCCCTCGGGGCTGGCCGGGAATATCTTTTACGGAACATTATCAACACTCTCGAGGACGACAGCATTGTCCTTCAGGATTCGATCCCCGATGGAAAACCGATCCATTTGATGATCGGCAACAAAGAATCCTGCCTGCAAGCCGCTGAACTCGCGGCACTCGAGGTCAAATCACAATTACAAGGACGGACGCCCAAATTGATCTTTGTTTTTGAATCAATGGCGCGTTATCGCATCCTGGGGCGCTCCGCGAACACAGAATTACAGAATATCAGAAAGAACATGGGCCCGGAGGACCCTCACAACGCAATGTATTCATTCGGAGAGATCTTTACTCATTCGTCGGCCAATGGGCAGGAAACACTTTTACAGAACGAGAGTATTATCATCACGGCAATATGTTAAAATAATTTTCTTATGGATAACCCGATCGAAATGATCCTTGAATTCTTTATCCTTTTTCTGCTCATCGGCGGAGGAGTGCTCAGTTATTTCTTCTACAACGCTGTTCAGGAGATCAAAGTCCTGCGCAACGCATTAGGAAAACTCAGTGATTCTTTTGCTGAGCTTGACGAACAAGCGAAAATGATCGTCAAAACCGACCTCGAGTTGAACAAAACCCAGGAAGAACTCGATAAACGGCTTAACGGGCTTGACGCACTGCAAAAAACATCGCGCCTCATCAGCACAACTCTCGACGAGAACGAAGTGTTCCGCCGGCTGAACCAATTTCCGCTCAACGAACACGCGGATGACAAGATCCTCGTCTATACTCACGATGACAATAACCAGCTGAATCCGCGCAACTAATTAGGATACAGCAAGGCCGAACATACAGACATCACCACCAAGGTGGGAACCAACGCCAAACTCATGGAACTTCTTGGCGATGGGAATATGGTCTCGTCTTATAAAAGCGCACCGGAACTGCAAACCGAGATCTTTGAAATGACGAATGTCCGCCATTTTGTACTGACCCCGATCCTGGCGCAGGACAAAATGATCGGGATCATCTTTGTCGGGAACCCGGGCGATGCGTTTGCGGTCACGGAAGGCGATACTGAGCTTATTTCCATTCTTGCCGACCAAATCGGTCAGGCCGTCGAGAATGCCCGGCTTTTTGAACAGGCCTTCCGCGCACAACAGGAATCAGAAGCCAAGGTTCAGGAGCGCACCAAACAACTTTCGCGCGCCTTGACAGACGTCCAGGAGGTCAGCCGCAACAAAAGCGAATTTATTTCCGCCGTCTCTCACGAACTGCGGACTCCTTTGACATCCATCAAAGGCTACGCGGCTCTGCTCATCGCCGGGCAGATCGGGGATATTCCCGACAAGGTCAAAGACCGGCTCGAGAAGATCAATAAACATTCCGACAACCTGGTCAAATTGATCAACGATCTTTTGGACATCTCCAAGATCGAGTCGGGCAAGATCGAGATGAAGCTGACGCCGCATCAAATTCCGCCGATGGTGGAAAATGTGCACGACCTTTTGACGCCGCAGATGAAAGAGAAAAATATAAACTTTATCAATGAAGTTCCGGCCAGCTGTCCTCCCCTGCCTACTGACATGAACCAGATCGAAAGAGTCTTCATCAACCTGATCAATAATGCGATCAAATTCACGCCGGTCGAGGGCACTATCAAGGTCAGCGCGGTCGTAGACACTGACGAAGTGACTTTTGCGGTCTCTGACAGCGGTATCGGTATTAAAAAAGAAGATCTTCCGAGATTATTCAACGAATTTTACCGCATCGAGAATGAGATCAATCAGAATGTCAAAGGGACCGGGCTTGGCTTAGCGCTCTGCAAAAAGATCATTGAGGCGCATAAAGGCCGGATCTGGATCGAGAGTGAATTTGAGCACGGCGCAACGTTTTATTTCACCTTGCCCCGAAACATAAAAAAATAAAGGCGCCCTTTAGCATCTTGACGGTTGGCATGCTAAACTTAACTAGCTATGAACAAAGAACGCATCCTCACAATTGACGACGACCCGGACATCCTCGATGTCCTCGACCTGACCCTGTCCGAATTTTATGAAGTGATCCAGGCTCCCAACGGACAAGAAGGACTCAAGATGGTCCAGACCAAAAATCCTAATTTGGTCATCTGCGACTATATGATGCCGATCATGACCGGCAAAGAATTCTGCAAGGCCATGAAAAAGGATATTCTCCTCGAACACATTCCCGTGATCATGTTGACCGGCAAAGGCGAGACCAAAGACATGGTCGTCGGCATTGAAGCCGGCGCCGATGACTATCTCGTCAAACCTTTCGAACCGAGCATGCTTTTGGCCCGTATCAAAATGATCCTGCGCCGCACGAGCCGCAGCCTTGACGCGAACCCTCTCACCCATTTGCCCGGCAACACTTCGATCATGGAAGAATTACAGAACAAGATCGCCAGCGGCAAAACGTTCGCAGTCGGTTACGCCGACCTCGATAAATTTAAGATCTACAACGATAAATATGGTTTTGAAAAAGGCGATGAGGTCATCAAAGAACTCGCCCGGCTCTTAGTCCGCGTTGTTCGTTCCATTGGCGGGCCGGACGCCTTTATCGGGCATATCGGCGGGGACGATTTTGTTTTCGTAACAACGGACGAACTTGTCGAAGACGTTTGTAAAGGGGTCATTACGGAATTCGATAAAACCGCACCACAATTTTATAACGAAGAAGACCGCACCGCAGGTTACATCATGGGCAAGGACCGGCTCGGCAACGAGATCAAGACCGGCCTGCTCTCCATCTCCATCGGCATTGTCTCAAATGCCAACCAACCTATCACCCACGTCGCGCAGATCAGTGAAAAAGGCGCCGAACTCAAAAAATACGCCAAAAGCTTCCAAGAAAGCATTTACGTGCGAGACCAGCGCAAAGCGAAGTAGTCGAGCAGAGATCAACGAAAAGCTAGATAATTAAGAAGAGATCGCGAAGGGACCAGCGCAAAGCTAAATAAAGAATATTAGTATTGACTATCGTCGAAAGGCCACGGGCCGTTGACCGAAGTCTTATTAACGGCCGGTTCGCCCACAATGCTAGCGAAAGCGCCATTAAAAGCGGCATTGGTTTCGACTTGAGCTCCGGGAAGTAAATTGCGGAAAGCGGTCAAAGCAATAATGACCATGAGGGCTAACAAAAGTAGGTATTCAATTGCGACCTGGCCTGAATTTTTTGAAACTTGTTTCATAGGACAACTATAGCACGCACGGTTAGGTATTTCAAACTCTTGAATATAATCATTTATATTGAACAATTTTACACATTATTCAAAAGAAAACCGAGGAGGATAGAACTTCTTTTGTAAAGATGTGTCACTGTAATATTTGAGTTGAGCGTTACGCCAAAC
>CAZLRE010000211.1:0-3435 GCA_964561885.1 uncultured Planctomycetales bacterium
ACGGTCGGTCGTGATGGCATCAAAGGCATCCGCCACACCGATAATGGCGGCCACCATGGGAATCTCATCCCCCTTTAATCCCTCAGGATAACCCTTGCCGTCGTAACGCTCATGATGATACTTAACTCCGTCCAGGCATTGCGTGAATTCGGTCAATGGTTTTAAGATCTCGGCCCCGCGGGTGGTGTGGGTCTTCATGAGGTCGTACTCCTCTTCGGTGAGCTGGGAATTCTTGCAGAGGATGGATTCCGGCACCGCGATCTTTCCGATGTCATGCAAAAGGCCCGCAATATAAAGATTCTCAAAGAATTTTGGCGGGAATTTATAAGCGCCGCTTAAGTCCATTTGACGGGCGATGGCGATGGAATATTTGGTGACCCGCTCGGTATGACCGTGCGTGTAGGCGTCTTTGGCTTCAATGGCGGAACTAAGCGCGATGGTTGTCTGGATGAACAAATTGCGGTTGCGGTCGGCCTCGCGTTTTAATTCATCGAACAGCTGGGCGTTGCGGATGGCCATGGCAACGTCCGATGCCAGGGCCGAGAAAAAATCCAATTCATCCTGTTCAAAACGCGTGCCGTCCCCTTTTTGACCAAGCAAAAGAATGGCCAGCAGATTATGCTGATAGAACGCCGGCACACAGGCCACCGCGTTTAACATGGGCATCTGGTCGCTGACTTCCTGTAGAAGTTTCTTCGTGCCGTTGCCGCCTTCGATAATGGTCTCTTTCCAGATAAGCTTATTTAAATCTTCAGCCAAGAGCGCCTGACGGTCCTGGATGAGATATTTATGCTGACGGTCGATGAAGATCTTGATAAGCGGATTATCTTTGGGAAAGCGGGCAAAACCTTCGGGCACCTTGATGCCCATTTCTCCACGGGAAATGGACAGGATATAACAATCCTTCTTGGGCTCATACATGAGCATGCCGGCGTGTTTGATGTGGACTTTGTGCACGATCATGCGCACGATGAGCTTGATCAAAAGCTTGGGATCATGGATCATGATCATGCTTTTGCTGGCGGACTCAAGCTCTTTTTTATAGTCGATTTTCATTTCGAAGACCAAAGAATGAAGGTGATTACACAGATAAAAATGAGATTACACGGATGGAATTATTTGGAGGCAGATTTAATCTGTGTCATCTTTACAGCAGCTTATTCACATCTGTGTAATCATTTTTTGCTTAACTGCGCGAGAACGATCTTCTCAAGCTCATCTAAAACCAGCGGTTTGTGAATATAGCCGATAACACCCAGCTGATTGGCTTCGATCACCACTTCATCATCTTCAACGCCGGTGACCATGATGATCTTGGAGGCGTTGCCTCGGGCGCGTAATTCACGCAGCACTTCGATGCCGGACATCTCTTCCATACGCACATCCAAGAGAACAAGGTCAGGATTATCCTGTCCGATGAGAGACAGCGCCTGCAGGCCGCCGCTCGCAGTCAAGACCTCGATGTTGCGCTTCTTGAAGAAACTTTTTGCGAATTCACGAACGTCGGGTTCGTCGTCAACGATAAGAAGTTTGGTCATAAAATGATTGCACAGATTAAGAAATTGATTTCACAGATATAAATTTTTAAATAAATGAAACTTGGAATTTCTTTTAATTTTTTGGGAAGTTTGACTACCACTATATCTTTATATCTTCCAATATGATATGTAGTTTATATAATTCAATGAACGATATAAAGACATTTATAAAAATTATTTAAAGCATGCCAATCTTTGGAATCTCTTTTGATTGCTATTCATCCACGATCTGTGTGATCCATTAATACGCGATCGGTAAATTTAACGTCATCGTTGTCCCCTGGAGGTAATGCGATTCGAAGGTGACCTTGCCTTTGTGATTGTCTTCCACGATCTTTTTGATCACATAGAGTCCAAGCCCGGTCCCCTTTTTACTGGAAAGTTTGGTGGTAAAAAACGGCGTGAATATTTTTTGAAAATCTTCGGGTTTAACACCGATGCCGTTATCCAGAAATTTAACAAGGATGCGGTCATCCTGAATGTGCGTTTGAATGCGCAGGGTCGGCTGAAAACCCGGTTCTTTCTGCTCATTCTTGCGCTGCATCATGGCATCATAGGCATTGTCGATCATATTAAAGAACACTTCCTGAAGCTGGGTAAAATTACCCTTGATCTTGGGACCGCTTTTATCGTATTCACGTAGAATTTTCATTTCATGGGTCTTGATCTTGAATTGCGCCATCTCAAGGGCCGCTGTCACAAGCCGGTCGACTTCAACCGGCGCGTAACCCTTTTCCCCTTTGCGTGTATAACGCAGAAGGCCCTGCACCACCTCTCCACCTTGCAGCACATTTTCCTGGATGCGTACGAGAGAACGCTCAAGGTCGGACATCACCCCTTTCATATCATCCGACATGGGAATGCCCTTCTTGAGCTTGATGGTATCCAGCGCATCCCCGGCGATAAAACCGAGCGCATGTAGGCGGTTGTTGATCTGATGGGAAAGACCGTCAGCCATGGTACCGATCGTGGCCATTTTCTCGGCCTGAAAAAGCTGTTCCTGGGTTGTCTTAACATCCTCATAGAACTGGGCGTTCTCAATGGCCAGCGCCGCCTGGTTCGCGAGAATGGAAAAAACCGAAAGGTCATCTTCTCCGAAGAGCTTTCCTGATTTCTTCTTGCCCATGACAAGAAGCGCAAGCAACCGGTCCTCAATAAGGCTCGGCACAACCAGGGCCGCGTCGAGTTGCTTTAAAGTCACTTCAACTTTTGCAAGATATTCGTCATTGTAATCCTGGACCCGCTGTTTGATCTCTTCATAAACAACCGGCCCTTTTGTCTTAACCAGGTGCTGAATAAGAACCGAATCAGGAGTAAGTTCAACCGTTGCATGAGAGGAAGCGCTGCCTTTATACGCGCCCATACGGTAAATACGTTTCGATTGATCAAAAATATAAACTGAACTATGTTCTAATCGTACAGCCCGCGTAATTACATATACAACCAGATCTAACAAACGATTTAAGTCCTTAATCCTACTCATACCAGCGGATGCTTGACTCAAAGTCATCTGATATCTACGCTGTTCACTTAACAGCTTCTCTTCTGCACGCTTTTGAATAAAGACATAAAGAAATGGTCCGACAGTCGCCAATATCATAAGACTGACCATTGGGACTATCCACCAGTTATCTCCCATTGATTGTTTTAATGATTCTTTACCAAGAAATGCAAAAGCAAAAGGTCCACCTAAAACAACCGAATATACAGCGACAAAAATACCTGTCCGAGTAAAAACCAATGATAAATCCAATAAACGGTATTTAATAATTGATACTGAAGTGATAACTATAAATGCCAACATAAAAACAAAGCCAAACGGAAAAATATTGAATCCATAGTTTGGTAGAAAATCAACGGCAGCCATAGCGCCTATAACCGTTGCCCAGAAAATATA
>CAZLRE010000212.1:0-3430 GCA_964561885.1 uncultured Planctomycetales bacterium
GAATACTTTTCCAAGCTGCGGTCAGACGGCAAACAGGACCCGCGCATGGAGATCTTAAACTCTTTGAATGATGTCTTGCCCTTGCTGACTTCGCTGCCGTCAGCTGCCGGGGCAAACATATCCTAAACATATCAACGATCAATATCTCGGGGGATTATGAAGAATAAAGTTGTTGCTGTTATTCCTGCTCGTTATCAATCCACACGTTTTCAGGGCAAGCCGCTGGCCAAGATTTTAGGCAAGCCGATGATCGAGCATGTCTATGTCAATGCCAGGAAGTGCAAGATCTTAGATGAGGTTGTGGTGGCGACCGATGATCAGCGCATTTTTGATGCGGTGGAAGCCTTCGGCGGCAAGGCGATCATGACCTCCGACAAGCATCCCACCGGCACCGACCGTGTGGCCGAGGCCGCGCACCAGCTGGATGCCGGGATCATTGTCAATGTTCAGGGCGATGAACCGCTCATCCAGCCGCAGATGATCGAACGCACGGTCAGGCCGCTTCTGGAGAATCCCAAAGTGCAGGTGACCAATCTCATTTCCCGTTTGTCGGACATCGGCGATTATGTCGATACCGGTGTCGTCAAAGCGGCGATCGATCTCAACGGAGATCTTTTGTATCTGACGCGTTCGGCGATCCCGTTCCCCAAAACCCGCCAGGGTTATGTGGTCCATAAACAGATAGGCCTTTACGCGTTTCGCCGGAACTTTCTGTTCCGTTTTGTGAAAATGCCTCAGTCGCCGCTGGAGCTCATTGAAGGGGTCGAGTTCTTAAGGATCCTTGAGAACGGATTCAAGATCAAGGCGGTCGTGACCGATTACAGCGCTGTCAGTGTTGACACCTTGTCCGATCTGATCGAAGTAGAGAAAATTCTCCGTCAAAGAAAATAGCAGTCCCATGTCCAGATGCGTTGCTTACATAGCTTCTTCCCGGAAGGAAGCACAACGTCTTCTTTTACAGCGTCCTGGTGCCATCGTCGTTGAATTATCCGCGCAGCTTCTGGCGCAGACGGGTGTCTCAGGCGCAGAAAAAGACCGGTTGGACAGGGAATATCTTGATTTCATCGCCGGTTTGGCGCAGCAGAGCGGCTCCAAATTCTGGTGGGCCAATTCGCTGTCGGAGAAAAATGAATTATTATCTCCGTTCTATTACCGCATCACTGTCCTGTATGCGTTCGAACGATGGTTAAAGGATCATCGAGGGCAGGATTGCATTGTCATCTGCGATGACGGCCTTTGGGATCCCGTCCGTTCATTGCTCCGCAGAGACCATCAAGTGGAGGGTGGCGGCCGATGGTTCAAGAATTTGAGTAAAACCATCCGCAATGCTTGCCGCTATATCATAAAACTCAAATTGGCGTGCCTCAGAGAATTGTACCGCATGGTCCTTTCGAGGCTCTGTCTGAAGATCTCCGGGAAACTCAAGTCTTTGCGTAACGCGCGTGTCATTAAAAGCTGGGTGGATCACCGCAGTTACCGGTCTGGAAAATATCAGGATGCTTATTTCCCGCATGTGCTCACATATTTTCAGAACAATCAGGTACCGCACATCCTTTTAGCGGACATTATCCAGGATTTCCGTCGACATCTTGTCGCGATCGCCCGCGATAAGGAGAATTTCATTGTGCCCATCGAATATTTCCTTTCCCTGAAGGACCTGTGGCGCGCATTCGTCGTTCAATGGGTTGAGCGTCCGCGTTTCCTCCGGCAGGCGAATTTTGGAGAGCTGGATGTGACCGCTCTTGTGCGTGAAGAGTTGGCTGAGAGTTTTTTCAGCACGAGGTTCTTTAACAATGTCCTTTATTATTTTAAGATCAAGGGGCTCTCCAGAAAACTGGACATGCACAGTTTTATTTACACCTTTGAAAATTACGCGTGGGAGAAGATGTGTCTGCTCGCGCTGAAAGAATCCTCAGATCACATCAGCACTGTCGGTTTTCAGCATGCGTTTATTGCCAAGAACAGTTTCAGATATTTGTTGGGTAAAGACGAAGCAGGTATCGTTCCTTCACCGGAACGTATCGTGACGATGGGGGATGTGACCAGGCGCATCCTTGTTTCCTACGGCCGATGGCCGCAGAATATCCTGAAGACCGGATGCGCCCTGCGCCAGTCGCAGACCATGAATGCCGATCAGGCCTCTAACGCCAGGAGCCGGAACATCCTGGTGGCGTTTTCCATGACCAGGCTGGATTCCATTAAGATCCTCGAGTTCATTTTTGAAGCAGGGCTCGGCAATTACCCCCACAAGGTTTATTTGAGGTTCCATCCCCAAACACCGGTGCAGGAAGTCTTAAAAAGTCTTTCCTTTGAAATGCCGTCCAATTTTGAGATCTCCCGTGCTCCGTCACTGAGCGAAGATTTAAAGCGGGCGGGGGTTGTGCTCTATACGTTCACCACCGTCGGGCTTGAAGCTTTGGCCAACGGGATCCCGGCGGTCTATCTGGATGTGAACAGCCCGCTTGATCTTGACCCGCTTTTTGAGTGTGAACATCTCAAAGATCGGGCCGGCAGGCCGCAGGAACTCAAAGACAAGGTGGAACAATTGCTGGATCTGCAGCCGGCGGATTACACGCGATCCCTGGGTGAGGCCAGACGATATCTCAAAGATTATTTTTATCCGGTCAATGATCAATCGCTGGCGCTTTTTGCCCAGTGAACAGCAGGCGCACTTGAACATGTCGGAAAAGAAAAACCCATTGGTCAGCATCATCATCCCGTCCTATAACATGGCTGCGCTCGCCGTGCGTGCGGTCAAAAGCGTGCTGGCCCAAACGTACACAAATATCGAGATCGTTTTTGTCGATGACGGATCGACCGATGACACCCGCGTGCAGCTTGAACAATTCGGGGATCAGATCACGTATATCTATAAGCAAAACGGCGGGGTCTGCAGCGCCAGAAATGTCGGTCTCCGTGCCGCCAAAGGCGAGTATATCGGATTACTGGACAGCGATGATGTGTATATGCCGGACAAGGTGGAGGCTTGCCTCAATTTTCTCCTGCAAAATCCGGCGTTCGGGTTCGTTCATACCGACATTGAATTCATTGACCGTGCCGGCAAAGTCCTTGGCCGTCAGAACCATCCCATGAGCCGCCGCACGGGATGGATCACCCGGTATCTGCTGATGCGTAACTTTATCGCCAATCCCACGAATTTCTTCAAGCGGGAATGTATCGAGCGTTGCGGATATTACAATGAGGCGCTTTTTCCTCCCGGCGATTGGGACCTTTGGCTGCGCATATCCCGGCATTATCAGATCGGTTATATTGATCGTCCGCTGTCGCAGTATTCGGTGCTTTCTAATTCGTGTTTCAACGATCTGGAGCGCACCCGCCGGGAAGAGAAAGACGTGCTGGACCGTTTCTTTCAGGAGGAACACCGATTTGACGGCGCCGTTAAAAGACGGGCCTACAGTGAATTTCATTT
>CAZLRE010000213.1:0-3430 GCA_964561885.1 uncultured Planctomycetales bacterium
TGTCCATCATGTAAAGCTCGGCCTGTTTGGCTTTCTTCTCGCCTCCGGTGCCCGGACTGGTGGTCGAGCCGCCCAGCAGCTTTCTCCCGGGCAGGGCAACCAGACTCATCGTCGCCTGATCCGGAAGGATAGCCGTATGCTCCAGCAGGGTGCGTTCCTTCTTGCGGCGGGCATAAATGAGATTCGCCCAAAGCAGGCTGACTAACATGATAAATCCCACAATGCCTGTCAGGATCATGGACAATTGCGTGTCCTGATAAATATTCGTCAAAATCTTTATGACCTCATCAAGCTTGATCTGGTGAAGGAAAAAAAGTATGCACAAAAACCCCGTCGAAAGGATGATCGCCAGATAAAAGAAAACAGCCAACCGGGTGAGTAACCACATCATGCACCCCTTTCTATACCCTGGATATTGACGTTCACTTCTCTGAGATTGATATCTACCGCCCGCTCGACCGCGGCCCTCACCACATCCTGTACCTGACGGGCCACGTCCGGAACGTTCAAACCGTATTGAATGCTGACCTTGATGTCCACACTGACCTGGTTATCCGCATCGATGGTGACATTTACGCTTGGAAAACTTTTGTTCCCGATGAGCTCAAAGAATTTGCTGATGACGCCGAAAGAAGCCAGCTTGACGCCCTCCACATCCGTAAGCGCGGAAGCCGCAATGTCCCCGATCACTTTCTTGTGGATCTGCACAAAACCAATGTCGACTTTATTTTCCCGGTTCATGAACGACCTCTCACGGTTTCTTTTTCTTCCAGCCTACCCATCTCCTCAAGAAAATGCGTGGTCACATCTCCGGAGATGAATTTAGGATGGCTCATGATCTTTTGCTGAAGGCTCACGGTTGACTTAATCGGGCTGATATAGAACTCATCTAACGCGCGTTTCATGATGGCGATCGCCTCTTTACGATTGCGGCCATGAACGATGAGCTTGGCCACCATGGAATCATAATACGGACTGATCTTGTATCCCGGATAAATGTGAGTGTCCAGACGGACGTTCGGTCCGCCGGGAAGGTTCAAAACCTCGATCTTGCCCGGGCTGGGCATAAAATTATTTTCCGGGTCTTCGGCGTTGATGCGGCATTCAATGGCATGACCGCTGAATTTCACCTGGTCCTGCTTGATCTTTAGTTTCTCACCGAAGGCGACCTTGATCTGCTCTTTGATCAGGTCGATCCCCGTCACCAGCTCGGTCACCGGATGCTCCACCTGGATGCGGGTGTTCATCTCCATAAAATAAAAATTGCCTTTGCTGTCGAGCAGGAATTCTACGGTCCCGACACCGCGGTAATTCACGCCCTTGGCCGCTTTGACCGCCGCCTCACCCATTTTCTTGCGCAGCGATTCGTTCAAGGCCGGAGACGGGGATTCTTCCACCAGTTTTTGATGACGGCGCTGGACACTGCAATCGCGCTCGCCCAAGTGAATGATATTTCCGTGATGGTCGGCCAGGATCTGGATCTCCACATGCCGCGGACCTTCAATATATTTCTCGATATAAACGTCGGCGCGGCCGAAATTGGCCTCGGCTTCCGTTTGGGCCAGCTTGAAATAATTGACGAGCGAAACATCGTTGTGACAGACACGCATGCCTTTTCCGCCGCCGCCGGCCGCCGCCTTGATGATGACCGGATATTTGATCTTTTGGGCGACCTTAATGGCCTCCTCCTGAGTGGAGATGATGCCGTTTCCGCCGGGTGTTAATGGAACACCCAGTTTCTTGACGGTCTCTTTGGCAACGATCTTGTCCCCCATTTTGCGGATGGCATCCGGGGTCGGCCCGATAAAGCGGATATGACAGGATTCGCAGACTTCGGCAAAATGAGCGTTCTCGGAAAGAAATCCGTAACCCGGATGGATGGCTTCAACATCCGTAATTTCAGCGGCAGAAATAATGGCAGGAATGCTTAAATAGGATTCAGCGCTGGTGGCCTTCCCGATACAGACCGCCTCGTCGGCAAAACGCACATGCAGAGAATTACGGTCAACTTCGGAATATACGGCCACCGTGCGAATATTCATCTCACGGCAGGCGCGGATGATGCGGAGGGCGATTTCACCACGGTTGGCTATTAAAATTTTGGAAAACATGATGAGAACGACTGAAGACCGAAGACTAAAGACAAAAGATTTTTAAATTTTCTTTTGAATTAGTCTGTGGTCTCCTGTCTTATGTCTCCTATAAAGGTTCCACAACAAAGAGCGTTTGCCCGAACTCAACCGGCTCGGCATTATCAACAACCACTTCCTTGATCTTGCCGCGCACTTCTGATTTGATCTCGTTCATCAACTTCATGGCTTCAACGATACAAACAACCTGGCCGACCTCGACCGTCTGGCCGACTTCGACAAATGGCGGAGTTTCAGGAGAAGCGGCGCGGTAAAATGTTCCGACCATCGGAGACTTGATCTCGGCTCCGCCCTTTTTGGAAGAGTCGCCGGAGGCCACAGGTTCCTGTGTTGTGGTAGGGGAAGGAATTCTTTCTAAAGAATACGGAACGGACGCGGCCGGCATCATCAGGGATTGTTCAAGGCCTGACTTCTTTAGTTTTAACTTAAGACCATCGCGTTCGATCTCGATCTCAGCCAGATCATTTTCATTCATCAGACTGATGATTTCTTTGATTTCCTTTAAATTCATTTCTTCGCCCTTTCAACGTAGGTTCCGTCTCTGGTATCGATCTTAACGACCTCACCGACCTCTATGAAAAGCGGCACCTGGACGGTCGCCCCGGTGTCGATCTTGGCGGGTTTTGTGCCGGCCCGCGAAGAATCTCCTTTAAGACCCAGATCAGCCTCAACAATGGTCGCGATAATAAAATTCGGGATATCGACCTTTAACAGCTTCTCGCCGTTAAAAACGCCCTGGGCTTCGATGTTGTCCTGCAGATAATCAACCCCGCGGCCGAGCATTTCGGCAGGGACCACGATCTCTTCGAAAGATGTCTGGTCCATGAAATGATAACCGTCACCACCGTTATACAGATACTGAAGACGGCGGAATTCAAGAACAGCTTCCTCCAGCCTTTCAGCGGTGCGGTAAGTGCGCTCAAGGACGCTTTCAGTCTTGATGCTCTTCATTTTGATGCGCACAAATGCGGAACCCTTGGCAGGCTTCACATGATTAAAATCAACGATCAGGTAAACATCGCCGTTGATCAAAAGACCCATCCCATTGGAAACTTCGGTTATATCACGCTGTCTGATCACTTAAAACCTCACATCCTTTATCAGTTACTAAAACCATATCTTCGATCCGTATCCCGAATTTATTCGGGATATAAACGGCGGGTTCGACGGTCACAACCATGCCGGGCTTGAAAACTGCCGGACTTTTGACTGACAACCGCGGAGATTCATGGATCTCCAGCCCCACGCCATGGCCAAGCGAATGGCCGAAATATTGCTCT
>CAZLRE010000214.1:0-3416 GCA_964561885.1 uncultured Planctomycetales bacterium
CCCTGCCCTTGATAAAGACGTGGGAAGACCCCTCATCCATAAGTTTGAAGGCGCGCAGAAAATCCTCATTGAGTTCAATATCGGTCCTCTGCGGGGTCAGATCGAGCGATGACATTCTAGAAGAGTTCCATTTCCATCTGGGATTTGGCAAAAAGGCTGTGACAGCCGTTGGCATCAACAATAAAAATATCGCTTAACGACGTTGATGGCATAGCGTCGAGTTTGCGGCTTAATTTTTGCAGACGGCCCGACTGCAATTCATTGTTCCTGTTTAAAAGCGGTTGACGGCTTAAGTCATAAAAGACCAGCCTGCGTTTGCCGCTCAAAGAAGCATCCTTGCGGTCGTATTTGATCAGCTTCTCAAGCGCCACATCCAGCTCTTCCGGTTCGATGTCCATGACCTGCACGTGAGGATCGTACTGGATCCGTGTTTCATCTTCCAGCGCGAGCTTGGAGAGAACGCCCAGCAATGAGCAATACTGCACAAAGCGCGATTCACCGACCGGTATTTCACGCGCCAGGTCCCTCATACCCTGGGAGAATTCCTTCCACTGGAATTTCTCAAGATCTTCGGACATGGCGATCGAAAGAAGCTGGAACCGGAAGATACCCACCATCCGCGGTTCAATGGAGATCAGGATATCGGTGATGAGCCCGCGGAATGCCTGCCAGAGTTCGGCCTCGTCCTTGCGGATCATCGACATCATGAGCATCTGCGCCTTACTTGTTCCTTCCACTGTTGAAAAGACCATGATCTTTTCATGGAACGAACCGCCGAAGTTGACTTCATCCAGCTGGGGAAAATGTTTGAAGACCGGTGAAGATTTTCTTAAGAATTTGGGAAGAGGGATCGGCTTGGCCATAGAGGTCCTCAATTATCCAGTTAACAGTCATTTACGCGCAATATTCTACACCAATTTTTAAAAATGGGTTTTAACTTCTCCCACCGAACGCTATTTTTAAAACCCTGCACGGATCTCATCCAGACGGCGGTTAATGATCCTGGTAAATATCCGGGCTCCGTATCTATTCAAATGATCCGCATCTCCGTACATAAAATCTGCATAGCCATCATTGGCATGGTCCCAAACAATCAGATTTTGATATTTACTTTCCAATTCCGAAGTCCATTGCTGGAACTTCCGGGTGAAATTCTGCGGGATATTGGCGCGGTACGCCGGATGAAGCGGTGTTATCAAAAGATACACACGCACACCGCGGCTGCGGCACATCTCTATGATCTTCTCCAGATACCTTTTCTGCAGATCAGAGTGATCCTGAAAAGTCTTACAGTCCGTACGATAAAAATGACGCTCAAGGGTTTTGATCAGGGAATCGCGGGAAATATTGGAATGTTTGCTCGTATAGGTCTTACCCCAGAACGGAAAATCGCGTGCGGTCAATGGTCCGAAAACAGCTTTCCAATAAAGCTGCGGGTTGATCTGGATAGGCAAACCGAAATGATATTTCGCATTCGCTTCATAAAACGCCAGTGATTCTGCCCGCACAACACTCTCTTCTTCTTTGCCGAATAACAGATAATAGTCTCCCAGCTTAAAGCGCGCCTGTTTCTCATCGCGCAAAAGTCCGTCGTAATATTCGTTAAGATTATGATAAGAATACCCCAGCACCACCGCTTTGACTTGGGGATTGGCCGGCAACAGTGTCTTGAGGATCACATAGGAATACAGATAATGCATGGAATTCGCCGACACATTAACGCTGCGCGAAAGCAACGTCTCATCAATGCCTGTTTGGGTATGAGAATCTCCCATGATGATGACATCCGTATCCTTCCCAACGCTTAAATGGTCAGGATGCAGCATCCATTTCATAAAACACAAATGCAGGCAGCTGATCCCATAAAGCAAAATGAGCCCGGCGATTATAAACAGACAAAATCTTCTGATGAATGCTTTGATCATAATTTAGAACTGGAAATAAATAAATTGCTGGGCCGGAACATACAAGCCCAATATCATCAAACAGACCGCAAAATAGATGAGCCACCTGGCCCATACCGGCAATCGATCGACCTGAAGACCGTGGGCCTTTTCTTTCTGGATATATTCAACAACGATAAATGCCGTCAACAGTGTCAGGTCCAACGCCTGAATGCTTCGCATCGGCTGGAAATCCAGCTGGAACAACTGCCAAAAATAAACGAACGCCTGCTGGATATCCGCCGACCGGAAAAAAACCCAGGCGATACCGACTAAAATAAAAGTGGAGATGATCTGGAAAAATTGACTGACCGCGGTCTCTTTCTCGCGGCTCTCAGTTTTATTAAACCCGGAGAGAGCCAGAATATAGTAAAGGGCGTGCAGCGCTCCCCAATAGACGAACGTCCAATTGGCCCCATGCCACAGACCGCTTAAAACAAAAGTCAGAAGAATATTACGCCGATGCTCATAACCGCTTCCTCTATTTCCTCCAAGCGGAATATAAACATAATCTCTAAACCAGGTCGACAGCGATATATGCCAGCGCTGCCAGAATTCGATCATGTTGCGCGAGAAATACGGATAACGGAAATTGCGCATGAGATCAAATCCGAACAGCCGCGCGGTACCGATGGCGATGTCTGAATATCCGGAGAAATCGCAATAGATCTGAAATGAAAAGAAAATAATGCCGAGCGTAAGGTCAGTGCTGTTTAAGTTCACGGGATCGCTAAAGATCGCCTCGACATGCAGGGCCAGACGGTCGGCAACGACAATCTTCTTAAAGAAGCCCCAAAGCATTTGCCTCATGCCGTCTTTAGCCAACTCATAGTCAAAATGCCGCGGCTTTAAGAACTGCCCCAAAAGATGCGAAGCCCGTTCAATGGGACCTGCGACCAATTGAGGAAAGAAACTGATAAAGGCAAGAAATGCTGCCGGATCATGCGCGGGCTTGATCTTTGCGCGATAAATATCGATCGTATAACTCAGCGATTGAAAGGTGTAGAAACTGATCCCGACAGGAAGAATGATATGAAGAAGCGGTGCGTTCACCTGCCATCCTAATGAATGAGAAACCTGCTGAAAGCTCTCCAGAAAGAAATTAAAATATTTAAAGAATCCCAGCACGGTCAAATTGCTGACAATGCTGATGAGCAAATACAACTTCCTCTCGCGAGGGGTTTGGGCATCATGGATCTTCTGCCCGCAGATATAATCGACCAGCGAGGTCGCAAAAAGCAGAAAAAGAAAACGCACATCCCACCAGCCGTAGAACACATAGCTGGCCAACAGGATGATAAGGTTCTGGAGTTTGAAATTGCGCGACGAAGCCCAATAGGCGAGAAATACGACCGGAAGGAAAACCAGGAACGTAAATGAATTAAAAGACATGGACCCCCGAGGCTGGATCGTTGAGGTTATTCATAACGCTTACCCTTGTGCATAAGCCAGCCGCCGGTCTTGTATCCGAAC
>CAZLRE010000215.1:0-3415 GCA_964561885.1 uncultured Planctomycetales bacterium
GATTCCCGGCTTGATGTCATTCATGATGAATCAGTGCACCGAGAGCAATTCGAAGAATCTTCGCACACGCAGGCAGAAGGGCAGGATTTTTCGAAGATACACGCCTTGTTCCAGGATTTCCGGTCATCCATTGTTGATGCTGGTCAGGGACGTTTGAACCGGTTCGATGAGCGCCAACGGATTCTCGAACGTCTCGAAGCGTTTCGGTTGGCTGTTGTCGAACTGCAGTCTTTTTATGTCCAGGGGATGGGGGATGCCTCGAATTACGCGCAAAGGATCCGGTTTCAGATCTCTCAACGGATCTGGCTGATCACCCTCATAGTTCTGTTCGCCCTTGGATGCCTGGCCGCCTGGTTCATTCATCTGATCAAGAGAACCATGCAGGCCATGATCGACCGTGAGAAAGGATTGACCATCGGACTGACTGCCCAGAGCCTTGCCCATGAGATCCGAAATCCCCTGAGCATCATCAAATCATCGGCTTCGGTCATCAAAGAAAAATTGCCCGCTGATAGCGAGGAAAGAGAGCTTGCTGATTATCTCATCGACGAGTCACAGCGCATCAGTCAGATGATCGAACAGCTTTTGCATTTGAATACATCGCGCCGTCCCGAATTCCGGTCTGAGAATTTAAGCGCCGTCATGGCGGAAATTGTCAGTTTGCTGCAGGGCGCGGGCCGTAAGTCCATGGTCACGATCGAGCTGATTGATCAATTGGGTGATGCCCGTGTATTCTGCGCCCGGCATGAAATAAAACAGGTGTTCATCAATTTGGTCTTAAACGCCATTTATGCCTCAGGGCAGGGCGGGCGGGTCGTGATCAATGGTTTGTTCCGTAACAACGCGGCGGTCATTGAAGTGATCGATTCAGGCCAGGGTTTTGATCCGGAATCTTTTAAAAAGGCATTCACTCCGTTTTATACGACCAAGAGTTCCGGTTCGGGGCTGGGTCTCTTTATTGCCAAATCTATTGTGCAGGCGCATAATGGGACCATTGAAATTGTCACGGCTTCCGAAGGCGGCGGTAAAGTGCTTGTGACTTTACCTGTCATCCGAGAGGGTATACATGATTGAACCGAAGAAACTGCTGATCGTTGACGACGAGGAACGTTTACTGCGCGTATTGCGTCTGGGGCTTAAGAACAAAGGTTTTGATGTCACAACAGCCGCCAACGCGGATGAGGCATTGGATCTTATCTTTAAGAAGAACTTTGATGTCATCGTGACCGATATCCGTCTGGGCGGCATGTCGGGAATTGATCTGGTCTTTGAGTTGGAACGTCTTGAGATCAAGATCCCTGTTCTGGTCATGACCGCGTATGCCGATGTGACGACCGCGGTCAAGGCGTTAAAACACGGCGCTTGGGACTACATCCAGAAACCCTTCAGCGTTGAAGAGCTTGAAAAGGCCATCCGCGAAGTGCTTGCCAAGGCGCCGGCCGTTAAAGATGAAACGTTCGTTGGATCGCTGGAAGAAGGGCTTTCCAGTAAAGAGCGCGAGCTCATCGTCAAAGCGCTTGAGCAGGCCGGGCAGGTGAAATCCAAAGCTGCCAAGATCCTTAAGATCTCTGAACGCGCCATCTGGTATAAGATCAAAAAGTATAATCTGCAGTAAGTTTTTCCCCACCCTGCACAATCATGCAGGCTTTGAAACAGTTTTGACAAAGCTTGCATGAGAAAATCCCCGTTTAAAGTATTCCTGCGTTGAACCATTCTTTGTTCAAGGGCACAATGAACATAGCAAGGAGGGGTTCATGGATCAATTTTTTAGAAATTCAGTTTTTATTTTGGTTGTGGTGTGTTCCTCCGGCATTGCCGGAGCATCCGAGCATCTTCAGGTCGATCCATCAAACACGCGCATTTCTTTCTTAGGAAGATCGACGCTGCATGCGTTTAACGGAAATGCCCAGAGTGTCAGCGGATCTCTGGATTCCGATCACACAGCCGGCGGCTTACAGGCCAGCGGGAACATCGCTGTGGATGTGGTGAATATGGATACCGGAAATCCCAAACGCGACCGCAATATGAAGGTCATGCTCAACCAACAGCAATTTCCGCAGATCCTTTGCCGGATAGATGCGTTGAGGTCAGAACATCTGGTCAACGATAAAGATGAAGAGGCGCTGGTCAAGGGGGTGTTGACCATAGCCGGGCGTGAACAGCCGGTGGAATTCAAGGTGAGGCTTTATAAAAGCAGCAATGAATGGGTGGTCGAAGGGACACATAACATCAGCTTATCCCGGTATGAGCTTCATCCTCCGTCGGTCATAGGATTGATCCGGGTGTTCGATACGGTCCGGGTCGATTTCAAAGTTGCGTTTCAAAAGGGATCAAGATGAATTCATCATTTGACAGCTTGATCGTGGGCGGCGGACCGGCCGGTGTCGCTGCCGCCATGGAATTGGCGAAGGCCGGATGGAAAGTTCTTGTGATCGACAAGGCCGCATTCCCGCGCGAGAAAGTCTGCGGAGGGTTTATCGGTCCGGAGAACAGAACATTGCTTGAGCAGTTTGGTGTCTGGCACGACTTGCTGGCCTCAGGAGCGCAAAAGGTAACGCGTTTGTTCATAAGCGCGCCGAGCGGTGAGAGCGTCACAGTCCCGGTCGGTAAGAACAGTGATTATGCTTTGGGGTTCAGCCGCAAAATGTTCGATGGGCTCTTGATGGCCCGCGCCCAAAAGCAAGGTGTTGTTTTCAAGGACATGACCCTGGTCAAAGATCAAAAGCAGTCAGGCAAGATCAAGCATGTGACGTTATGCGATCTGCGCACAGGCAATCAAAGGCATGTCGAGATCAGGCATTTCATATATGCCGGCGGCGCTTTGAATCGAACGGGGAAGTCCGCCGGGCGTTTGTTCGGTGTTGCTGCTTTGTTCGACCGATGCCACGAGATGAATTCGGATGTGATCATGCATTTTATCCATCAAGGTCATGCCGGGATCAACCGTTTTGAAGGTGACAAGATCAACGTCTGCTATGTGATCAAAGAAGAGCTATTTAAACGCTTTCAGGGGAATTATGGTGCCATTTGGCAAAATTTTCTGGGTTCGAATCCATGGATCCAAAAGCAGATGGGAGAATCCAGACAGTTATCACCGTGGAAAGGAACGTTTGCGGACATGGACCGTCCGGCCCGATTCACCGACGGACAGGGATTTCTGGCTGGGGACGCCGTAAGCGTCATTCATCCGCTGGCCGGCGGCGGGATCTCGATCGCGCTTAACAGCGGCGCGCTATTGGGACGTTTGCTGTCGCGCACTCATCCGGAAGATGCGGATGCTGCTGAAGTGGCGCGAAAATACGAACAGCTTTGGAACAAAAGCTTTCGGATGCAGACCGTCATCTCCAAATGGATCGGGTCTTTGAGCCATCAGGCAAGTGTCGCCAATGTCATCATCAAATTATTAAAATCCCGG
>CAZLRE010000216.1:0-3395 GCA_964561885.1 uncultured Planctomycetales bacterium
GGGTTCCTGCGGCGGGATGTATACCGCCAATACGATGGCCTCGGCGATCGAAGCGCTCGGGATGAGTTTACCGAATAGCTCGATGCAAATTGCGGTTTCCAAAGAAAAGGAAGAGGATTGCATCAACGCCGGGAAAGCTGTCTTGAATTTGATCAAGCTCGGCATTAAACCGCTGGACATCATCACCAAAAAAGCTTTCGAGAATGCTATTACAGTCGTCATTGCTCTCGGGGGATCGACCAATGCTGTTTTGCATTTATTGGGGATCGCGCATGCGGCCAACGTGAAATTGAGCATCGATGACTTCACCCGCATCGGAAAGAAAGTGCCGGTTTTAGCGGATTTAAAACCGAGTGGAAAATTCGTGGCTGCGGAATTGGCCGCGATCGGCGGAATATTGCCCCTCATGAAAACATTGCTCGATGCCGGTTTGTTGCATGGTGATTGTTTGACCGTCACCGGAAAGACGCTGCGCGAAAATTTAAAAGGCGTTAAGCCGTATCCCAAAAACCAGCAGATCATCCGTCCGTTGGAGAATCCGATCAAAAAGGAAAGCCATCTGGTCATCCTTTACGGGAATCTGGCGCCGCAAGGCGCGGTGGCCAAGATCAGCGGCAAGGAAGGTTTGACATTCACGGGAACGGCCCGCGTATTTGAATCCGAGGAAGCCGCGCTTAAGAAGATTTTGGATAAGACGATCATTAAAGGTGATGTGATCGTCATCCGTTACGAAGGTCCCAAAGGCGGTCCGGGGATGAGAGAGATGCTTTCACCGACCTCTGCCATCATGGGGCGCGGGTTGGGCAAAGATGTGGCGCTCATTACCGACGGACGTTTTTCCGGCGGCAGTCACGGATTTGTGGTGGGTCACATCACGCCCGAGGCTTATACAGGCGGGCCGCTTGCGATCGTACGGGATGGGGATTCCATCACGATCGATGCCGAACGCCGGCAGATGAATTTGAATATTTCGAATGATGAAATTAAGTCCCGTCTGGCATCATGGAAGAAGCCGGCCCCGCGTTATACGAGAGGCGTGCTTTCCAAATATGCTAAACAAGTGAGTTCGGCTTCTTTGGGTGCGATAACGGATGGTGAGTAAACTCAAAGTGGATAGTTGATGGTTGATAGTAGATAGTCAACGTTGAGCTTCCCCCGGTTCAATATATATGGGGGGGAGTATGATTGGACGAAGTTTTAGGGATTTGCGTATTTGGCAAAACGGAAAAGAATTAGCGATTGAGACATACAAGTTAACCAAAGAATTTCCTCGCCAGGAAGAATTTGGTTTAACTTCGCAAATGCGCAGAGCATCGGTTTCAATTTCTGCCAATATTGCCGAAGGGTTTAATCGCAGTCAACCGATAGAGTTCAAGCGTTATTTACATATTGCTCTTGGTTCTTGTGCGGAACTGGAAACCTTTATTGAGATTGCACGAGATCTCGATTATATTTCTTCAAGCACTCATCAAAACTTCTTGCTCAAGATCGGTATTGAATCCAGGATGATCATGAATTACATTAAACGCATTGCCCGTTACCATCAACCTTCCACCATCATCCATCAACGAGGACTAGTTTAATGGCTGGAAATACTTTCGGAGAGCTCTTTAAAGTCACCACATTCGGTGAAAGCCATGGCCCGGCCATTGGTTTGATCATTGATGGCGTTCCATCCCAAATCCCTTTGACAGAAGCCGATATCCAAGTTGATCTGGACCGCCGCCGTCCCGGACAAAGCAAGATCACTACCCAGCGCAACGAGGCCGATGCCGTTGAGATCCTTTCCGGTGTTTTTGAAGGAAAGACCACGGGGACACCGCTCGCCATGCTCATCCGCAATGAAGATCAGCGCTCCAAAGATTACAGCAATATCAAAGATTTATTCCGTCCCGGTCATGCGGATTTTACCTACTTGGCGAAATACGGATTTCGTGATTATCGAGGGGGCGGGCGTTCTTCAGGACGGGAAACCGCCTGCCGTGTTGCGGCCGGAGCGGTTGCCAAAAAGATATTGGCCCGCCATAAGACCAATGTGATCGCCTACACCTTGGCGGTCGGGGATATTTACGCGCAGAAGATCGATTACAAAGTAATCGAGAAAAATATGGTTCGCGCGCCGGATATGGCAGCCTCTGAGAAAATGATCCGTCTGATCGAGGAAGTGCGTAAGGACGGTGATTCCATCGGAGGTATTATTGAGGCGGTGGTGGACGGTTGCCCGGCGGGCTTGGGCGATCCGGCCTTCGATAAATTAAACGCTCGACTGGCCGCGGCTTTAATGTCGATCGCGACCGTTAAAGGTATTGAATTCGGCGCTGGCTTCAAAGTGGCAACGATGCGCGGGTCCCAGAACAACGATGTCTTTACTGCCAAAGGCGGGAAAATTTCTACAAAAACAAATCATGCCGGCGGTATCTTAGGCGGTATTTCCTCCGGTGCGCCGATCGTGCTGCGACTGGCCCTTAAACCTCCGTCTTCGATCGCCAAATTCCAGAAAACGGTCACGACTGATCTCAAAGAAACCGATGTTCAGGTCAAAGGCCGACATGATCCCTGTCTGTGTCCTCGTGTGGTGCCGGTGGTTGAGGCGATGATCGCGCTCACCCTGGTCGACTGCATGATGATCCAGAAATCTTCGAATATATAAATGAAACGTAGGGGAGGGTTTGAAACCCTCCCCTACATTTTTATGACAGCGCACAATTCCCCCAAAGTCATCCTCATTACCGGCACGTCCAGCGGTTTTGGTTTCGTGACCGCCGCCTATCTTGCCCGTCGCGGGCATACCGTTTATGCAACCATGCGCGATATGGGCAAAAAAGATTTCCTGCTTACAGAAGCCAAGAATGCCCCAGGAAAGCTCCACGTCCTTGGTCTTGATGTCACGCGTCCTGAGACGATCACTCATACCGTTCAAAAGATCGCGACCGAGCAAGGGTATCTGGATGCTGTTGTTAATAACGCGGGTTACGGTATCGGCGGATTTTTTGAAGACCTGACCGAGGAGGAGATCCGCCAGCAGATGGAGGTCAATTTTTTCGGCGTGCAGAACGTAACGCGAGCGGTCATTCCATTGATGCGTTCGCGGCGGTCAGGGAAGATCATCAATATTTCCAGTATCGCCGGACTTAATGCCACGCCGTGTTTCGGGGCTTATAACGCGAGTAAATGGGCGCTCGAAGGATTTTCCGAAAGTCTTTTTCACGAATTGAAACTTTTTAATATCAATGTCTGTTTGATTGAACCGGGAACGTACCGTACAAAAATATTTTTTGAAAATGCCAAATATGCCAGGAATTTTGATAATCCAACCAGTCCGTATTACCCGATGAGCCAGCATTTAAAGAAAATGGTTCTGGATTATGTTCACAAAACGGACAAGGACCCGCTTC
>CAZLRE010000217.1:0-2861 GCA_964561885.1 uncultured Planctomycetales bacterium
ATATTCTTAGCGTCCATCTTTAGTGGGGTTGGGTAAATTGGGGAGCACAATACTTAATTCCGTACGAAAAACTTTGTTGATTAAACAGCTGTTGTACAGTCAAAAATCCGGTGAACAAGAAGGCTGGTCAAGGGTGGGGGATGTATCACTTGGCCGGCTTTCTTGTAGATTCTAACAATTACGCAAATTGGTCAAAGTGCATGTACCAAAAACCCTGTTGAATTTACCTGTATAAAATCGAAGTGATTTGAACTGTACCATAAACATATCTTTTTGGTACACAAGAATGCCAGTCAGTGATTCAGGTCATTGGCTGGTTTTTTGTTTTTGTGGCCGGAAATTAACGATCAAAAACAATTCAACCCTTATTGACCTTCTTCTACCCAATCGAGATGACAAATCTTTGGTTTAGGAGAAAACAATCATTTTTGAAGATTTGTCATCAAACAAGGAAAGGTCAATAAGGTTGAAGGTTAACAAACACGTATTTACGCGCTCTTTCTCAACTTTGAATTGGTGCCACGTGACACCCATTGATGTAACCCTTCGTCGTCATCCCTGCGTAGAATATGCTGGATGACTCCTCAGGGTTGTTGACCATTCCTTGAGGAACAATGACAAATCATCAGAACAAAAGGCGTTCTGACGATTCGTCATTTTGATTGGTTAAAGGAAGGTCAACAACAAATATGTGGAAAGATGCCGGCTTTTCCAATAAACTTAAATCCAGTTTCAAAAAATTTCGATAACAAAAAGTACAACCGGAACAGATCATGCTTGCCATTTCCTTGCCGTGGACCAAAGAAGATAATGTGGATGTGCGCGCGATGCTGCAATCGGTGCGCGATATGGGTTTGGACGCCGTTGAGTTCGGCTACACGCTCACGCACGAGCAGGTCGATGCCATGGTGCCTCTGATGAAGGCCATGGGCATCAGGTCCGCGAGCGTGCATAATTTCTCGCCCATTCCCAATGACCGTCCGTCGCCCAGGCACGTTTCGAATTATTACCGCTTAACAGCGGTGGATGAACAGGAGCGTATCAGCGCGGTGCAGTGGACGAACAATTCCATCGACACGGCCGCGCGCACCGGGGCAACGGTTGTGGTCATCCACGCGGGCATGATCGAGTTAGGCGATCCGCGTTCTCCGGAACTTTTGAATTTATATAAAGAAGGTAAGTCCGGCACGCCGGAATTTGCCGCGGTGCGCGCAAGCCTTCTGAAAGAGCGCGAACGCATCAAAGGCCCGCATCTGGAGGCGCTCATTAAAAGTCTCAACACGCTGATGCGTTACGCGCAGGCCAAGGGTGTCAAAATAGGGCTTGAGACCCGCTATTATCCGACGGAGATCCCCAATTATCAGGAGATCGGCGAGCTGTTGGACCGTTACCGCGGCCAGGGCATGGGCTATTGGCACGACGTCGGCCATGCCGAGGTCAACGGCCGTTTGGGCATCACCCCGCACGAACAGTATTTGAAAAGCTATGCGCGGGATTTGATCGGCGTTCATCTGCACGGGGTCAAGGGCCTGCGCGATCACAACGCCCCGTTCTGCGGGGACTTTGATCTGGAGGCCGTGCTTCCATATTTTAAAAAGGACACCATTAAAGTCATCGAATCCCGTTTCGGGTCGTTCGATGAATTGAAGTTCGCGGTCGCAAAGCTCAAGGAATTATTCAAATAGACCATAGACAAAAGACCAGAGACTGAAGACCAAAGTAAGGGAGGGTTGGGATTTTCCCCGCTCTCTGCCCCAAACTGTGAACGTCGATGATCTTGGCTTGTTTGTATGTGTTCAACAACTTTAGTTGTGCTCATATTGAGTGAACGATATCCCTTCGAAACATTCATCCGATCCGTATTTATCCGACCCCGATGTTGTTCTGATGCTTGAATTCCAGAACGGATCGGCGAAATCTTTTGAAGCTCTCTTGATCAAGTATTATCCCCGCGTCTTGAATTTCATCGCCCGCTTCGGGATCGATCCGCACGCCGCCGAAGATCTGACCCAGGAAGTTTTCCTTAAAGTTTATAACTACGCTCCCCAATACCGGCCCCGGGCCAAGTTTCAGACATGGCTTTTGACCATGGTGCGTAACGCGGCCCTGAATGCCATCAGGGACCAGCGCAAGAACGCATTTTCACTGGATGAAGAGCGTGACACCGAAGAAGGAACGATCGGGCATCAAACCGCCCATCCCGACCAAAGAAATGCCAGGGAAGAATTGATCGACCGGGAAAGGGCAAAGGCCATTCAGGAGGCCATTGACGCGCTGCCGGAAAACCAGCGCTGGGCGGTCCTGTTAAAACGCTATGAACATATGAGTTATGAAGAGATCGCGCAGACCATGAATTGTTCCCAAAAAGCGGTCAAATCGCTGTTAAACCGGGCCAAGGAAAGCCTGGCGGTAAGCCTGGCTAAGCTGGAAAAAAAGGATTAAAAAACCGAAACTTTAAAGCCGCAGAGGTGTTGTACAGGTGAGGGGTACGATATGAAATGCCGCGAATTTAAAAAATGGGTCTCAGACTATGTGGATGGGGAACTCACGAGTTCCTTGAAAGTTGCATTGGACGCTCACATGGCCGAATGTGAGTCATGCCGCAAATCCTATGAATCGATGGCCGCCGCCTGGAAAACGCTTGGGGAAGTGCCGTCCTTAGAGCCGCCGCCGGCGTTTGTCAGCCGTTTCTGGACAAAGGTCGCCTCCCAGGAAACGCGCACGGAAAGCGTCGCTGCCGGATTCAAGAAGATGTTCGTCCTGCCGCGGCTTCTTCCGGCCGCGCTTACGCTCAGTGTATTATTGATCGTAGGCTCGGTAACGTTCCTTAAGGACCAGTCCTCATCCGGAGACATCAGCCT
>CAZLRE010000217.1:2871-3387 GCA_964561885.1 uncultured Planctomycetales bacterium
TCTGATCCCGAGTTTGTAGCGAACATTGAGCACGCCGAGCATCTGGATGTCCTGCGCGACATGGATTGGCTGGAAGATCTGCAGATCATTCAGGATCTTGAAGGTTCGAACGTTTAAAAGGGGTTTGCTGTGAAGAAAGTCTTTCAAGTTTTGATAAGCGTTTTGATGATCAGCGGTTTTATCTTAAATGATGTGAACGCCGCGGACACGGACGTGTTTGAGGGCATCGATCCCATGGATATCGAGATCATCAACGATCTGGATATGTTCGAACATTGGGATGATCTTCAAAATGCCAAGGCCTTTGAGGACGAAGATCTGGAAGTTGAAACCACCACGGGAGCTGATTATGACGCGTAAACATACCATCCATTTCATATTAATGTTCATCCTGAGTGCCGGGGCGGTCCTTGGGGGCGTTTCGGTGTCTGCGGCCCAAGATGGTGCACCGGCTTCGGTCGGACGCCGCTTATCGGACGTTTATCCCGAGAAACTCCGCCGCTGGAACCAGCTCAG
>CAZLRE010000218.1:0-3384 GCA_964561885.1 uncultured Planctomycetales bacterium
AGCTTCCTCTGGGATCATTGTCGTCAAAAGCATGGCCTCCCCAGATCTTAATGGAGCGAAACCACCGCGCTTTGATTGGATACTAAACCCATCGACTGAAGATTTCCGAGACTCGGCTCCCCTTGACCTCATCGATCCAGAAAATCCTAACATGCCTCCGGAAACCGCCCAAAAGGTCGCCCTGATCGCCAATGAGCTGGATCTTGAGTACAACCATGCCGCGGTTCTCCTTGGAGAATTCATGACGCGCGCGGACGAGATCGCACAAGCCAGCGGACAAGAAATTTTATTTAACATTGAAAGTAATTTAGAAGAGCATGACGGGGTCACGATGCCGGGGATCACATTCTCCTATCGCATTTACGCAGACCCAGATGCAGATTTTCGAGGGATAGATATAGGAAGATTTAAGATCAACCGCAAAGATGCGACCACCCTTCTGCTGTCCGGCCTTTACTCAAGAGATATTCGCCAGCCGGAAGAGACCGTTCTCATCATCGCGCCGTTCATCAATTTCGATTACAACCTAAAAGAAACAAAAGATGGGTTCACGGCTTTATCATTAGATTTAATTGAAAAACTGGGCCCATTAACGGCAGAATCTCTTTACAGAACAGATTTTAGCGCTCCAAAGCTCCTGGAATTGCTCATCGAGTTTTATGGCGAAGAATTCATCAGCAGTGTTTCGCTGGAGGCCGCTGACAAAAAAATGATTTTCAATCAAGTACTGCAAAACCGCCTGGGCGGAAGAGATTATGCAAGCATTCCCTTGGGCCTTAAAATTCTCGCCCGAGCTGCCGTCGGCCTCACCAAACAGCAGATCAAGGAGGCCCCGATCCGTGATCCGCGGGATTTCATTGAAATCGCACAAGCGTTTAATACGCTCCCACGAAAATATTCACCGTCCCAGATGTTCGCTCCCAATAAAGCGATGACTGATTCTTTGATCAAAGGAGCGCGCGCACTTAAGGCCCTCGCCAGCGCATGGGATATGAGACTTGAACTGCAGGTTGCGATCCCTGACGGACTGCAGAACTATCTTCTTTATAAAGCGTTCCGCTTTGATCTGGTTTTAGCCACGGATGAAACCGGGGAACCAACAAACGAAAAGGACACCTATATCAAAAAGGTCATCGATGAAATCCATCAAAGAGTCCGGGCCAAGAAAGATGGAGAAGTTATTGATGTCAATACCATCGTCTGGAACATCTTACGCAAGAACAAATTTCAACATGTGTTAGGAACCATGAACTATGACCCGAAGAACGAAAATACTGAAGTAGATCTGTTGAACCCCTATGTCCGCCAAGAAATCGAGGCGTTGTTTCAACCCTACATTGCTTCACTGGAAATGGCGATCGGGGAACCGGTGTCTTTAACACTTTCTGAACTTGTGAAAAAATACTACTTCTACGAAGCACCTGGATACAAAATAACCTTAAGCGTACCGACCACCACAGCCGACGGTCTAACTTCGCAATTTGACATGGCCACGATCAATTTAAACAGCGCGCGAGGAACACTGTGGGTTTCCGGCTTAAGTATTCAGGAACCGGCCGTAACCGACGAAGAAAAAGTTCTAGTGACCTCCAATGACGCAGATTTCAACTTTAAGCCCAGCGCGACACGCACGGCTGTTGCCGAATTCAGGGAAGCTCTTAGAAATAAGATCGGCCAAGAAAAGTTTGACCGCCTTATGGCAATTGATTTAGGGGAAGAACACTATGCCGAACTGTTAAGAACGATCTTGGGGAAATTTTATAACGAAGCTCTCCAAGATCGCATTGCTTTCCAAGGAACCCCCGCAGAAAAAAACTTCAACGACTATTTAGATCAAGAGATAAGCGCCATTGACTACCGTGATATTCCTACAGTTCTCAAAGTGTTAGCGATCACCGGGGTCGGGCTCACGGAGAAACAAATTAAAGAACTGGATATTGATCCGGACTATGGATTAAATGAGATCGCGGCAATGCTCAATATCCAAACCCGCCCCTATTTCCCGACGCAACGGTATCCATCGGTGTCGGCCATGCAGGACGCTCTTAACGGAATATCCAAGGCATTACCTCTTTTCGCACGCAATGCGGGGTTCGCCCGCGTTAACGCGGAAGTTTCATTACCGGACGCATTCCAGAACTTTCTGCTTTATTTAACACTTGGATATGACCTTCAACCACAACGAGAAATGCCTCTCTTAACACAAGTTGTTCAATTTTATTTAGGAAACCACAAAATCATCCCCGGCCTGCAGGCAATGTCGTGGGCTATTTATCGCGGGGTTCCGGAATTTATCGGGATCCAAAGAACCATCATCATGACCTTTGACCTCAATGGTGAGCAGACAAAAAGAAAGGCGCTAGAAAAACTGCAGGAATTCAGCCAACTCGTTACGGCAGGACTCCCTTATTATCAAAAATATTATCCAGGTCGCGTCAAGGACATGAGCGCACCTATCGGGCCGTTGCTCAATAAACCAACACAACCATCATCAGCCAGTTCATCCCCGGTAGGTGGTATCGACCTTGATCCTTCATCCCTTGTATTAATCACTCAAAACACTAGCGGTGAAATTGAATTCAACGTGAACCCGCTCGTCTTGCAGCAACTTCAGAATGTGCCCGGGTTCACACCGGTCATCCTGAACATTCAGCCAATGCAAAACCTACAGCTCTTTCTTGGCACAAATCCCGCGGCAAATTAAACGATAACGAAAGCAATCAACGGTGTGGTCATTCACCATGCCGACGGCTTGCATGTGTGAATAAATAACGGTGGGGCCCAAGAACTTGAATCCGCGTTCCTTAAGGTCTTTGGACCAACGATCGGCCTCGTCGGTGTGTTCGGGATAATCCGTGGGAGTTTTAAAACGATTAACGCGCGGCTTGCCGCCGACCCACGTCCACATATATTTCGCGAACGTGCCGAATTCTTTGCGGACTTCCAGAAAACAATTCGCGTTGGTGATCGCGGCCGCGATCTTGGCGCGGTTGCGGATGATGCCGGCATCCTGTATAAGGCGGGCTTGGTCCTTAGCGGTAAAACGGCTGACTTTTGTAAAATCAAAACCCGCAAAAGCTTTGCGGAAATTCTCGCGCTTGTAAAGGACCGTGCGCCACGACAATCCGGCCTGGAACGATTCCAGGACCAGGAACTCAAAGATCTTCCGGTCATCATGGACCGGAACGCCCCACTCCTCATCGTGATATTTCAGATAAAGCTCATCACCGGCGATCGGCCAGCCGCAGCGTTTCAATTCTTTCTTGATCATTATTATTCCGTAAGGTTAGCTGCTTTGGGTTCATCAAAAACGGTCAAGGTAAATTCCATCGGGACAAAACCCATGCTCGCCTGCACTTCGTGATCGATCCCGATCTTCACTCG
>CAZLRE010000219.1:0-3378 GCA_964561885.1 uncultured Planctomycetales bacterium
TTAGATATTTGTCCCAAATGATCCTATCTGCCAGAACAAATGCAAGTAAAGACCCGACCAAAGGATAGAAATATTTAAACACTGTCATAATCCGAAAAGACGGGAACAGGACGAATAAAATGAAATTAAGAATATATAAGCCAATAAAAACCCCAACCGCTAAGCGCAAATACCTCAGGGCATTTCGATGAAACCGCGCAAAAGAGAGCACCATCTCATCCCCGCTGATAATTTCGACCAAATATCCGTAAATTCCCGCACAACAATAAATCTTTACAGGAAGCGCTGTGATCAAAGCCACCCACAATTGATCCACGAAAATGCTGCGGGCATATATCGCTTCGATCATGAACAAGATAACTACAAATATCAGGAGGGAATTAAGAAGCTCGACTGACTTGGAGAGATAGTGATTTTGATTCCTCATAGACTGAGGTGACCAGGATTGATCATTCGTTAATGACTTCAACCGTTTGATTATTCGAAGTGCCGAGAACCACGTCTAATTTGTTGAATATTTTTTGAGCGACTATCCGTTTGGCGTTCGAACTTAAAGAGGAAATATAGACCTTTGTTTTGCCATCGGCAAGTTCAGAAAAGAAAACACCGACCTCGGTCGTATTGACGGCGCCTTTGATGCCCATCAGAACGATTGTCGCTTTTGGTTTATTATCGATAAAAACATGGAATTTTGATTCTTCGGATGCCTTGATGACCTCATCGTAGCATCGGGATACTGGCTGGTCATAATTCCTGACCAGAGCGTTGACCCTGGCTTTTTCAAGGGACCTGGTCGAAGACCCCCAGATCGTTTTGGAAAACTCTGCTGTTTGAGCGCATCCGCCCAAAAGGACTGCAGTGAAAACGATGCAGATGTTCAAATGAACTTTATTCATAGACGGGCATTATAACAAAATGTTCAACCTTGGCAACCAACCTTTTGGTCACGTTTGAGTAACGGTCCCAGCTGGTTTTCTTCAAGAGCGATCCTCTGGGCAATGCTCGCGGTCAGATAGCCCCAGTCACTGCGTGAGATCCTGACATATCCCATAGACCGATCCCCCAAAAAGCGCTCCCCAAATGTAAACAATCCAACCCGTAACATCTTCAGGTCATGGAACAAAAAATCAAGAACGTGGTTTGCCGACGGATTCTCCTCATAGGCCTTCCTGAGGATCTGATAAAAATCATCGGATTGGACCGAAACATGCCGGCTTGCCGATTCAAACAAACACCGGATCTTTGCCGTTGGAATTACACCTGAGACAACCCCTTCATTTCGAAGCATCTCTTCAGCAACAGAATTCTTTGAAGCGAACCAGCGATCGTATAGAACGTCCAGTTGATCATTTCGCATCGCGACACCAAGTCACAAAAAAGATCATGCGCTGTCGGAAACACCGCCGACGTCAGTCTTGAAATTCTTATATATCTTTTCAAACCGGTTGATCTGCTCCTTGGTTTTCTCCAATTCCTGCTGATAGACCTTGTCGCGCTCGATCAAACGGACATTCTCGGATTTCAATGATGCGACACCGGACTCCAGATTGATCCTGTCCTGGATCAAACGGTTATTTTCCTTTTTGGCCTGTTCGACCTGCCCGAACATGGCCTCCATCTGCGTCTTGAAATTCGCGCACACACGTTCCAGACCTGAAGCCTGGGCGCGGTAGCGGTTCAATTCATATTGGAGTATTTTGGCCTTATCGATCAAAGTTCCGTTAAGCTCTTTAAGCTTGACTACATCTTTTTCCAACTGGACGACATGCTCACTTTCTTCATTTTTTTGATTTGAAAGACTATTGACCACTTCTTTAGCCTGTTCCAATTCCTTCTTGTAATCATCTTCGATCACGGACAACTTGGCCTCTAAAAGTTTTTTCGCGTCTTTAAGCAGCAAATTTTCTTCTTTGGTCTTAACCAGATCATCTTCCATCTCGCGCAGTTGTTTTGAATTCGCCTCGCGCAACTCGTCGAGCTGTTCTTTTTCTTTAAGCAGACTTTGCTGCACAATGCGTTCCTGTGCTTCCCCTTCGGCTTTTAATCGGGCGATCGTGGAATTCGCTTCGATCAATTGCTGACCCAATTCCTTCTTGATGACCGCCACCTGACTTTCCAATTGCGAAACTTTTGAGTTGCTTAGATCCAGCTGATTTTCGAGCAATGCCTTTTGCTCTTTAAGCTCAACAAATGAGGCTGCATCCTGGGCGCCCGATGGCATTGCCGACTGGTTCATTTTTAATTGGGCATTTTCTTTCATCAAGGATTCAATGACCTTCACCGACTCTTCGGCCTGTTCAATGGATTTTTGGGTGATCATTGTGATCTGGGATTCCAGATCCGCGATCCGTTCAGCCAATGGACCGCTCGATACGGCATCGGCGCTTTTTAGGGTGTGTACATCGCCCGGTGAGGAGACCGGTTGTGCATAATCCTGCGGGCCAAAGATCGTTTCATCCGGGACTTGAACATTTAAGTGCTTTCCTTCCAGCTCAGCCAATTTTGATTTTGCCTGGGATAATTCATCCTGAGATTGCCCCTGAGCTTCAGGAGCAGACGCAGAAAGATATTTTGAACTCTCCGGTTTGGATTGGTCCGGGGTCAACCCTTTAAGTTCGGAAATATCCATGATCGGGACCGCTTCACCGCTGGCTGCCTTGCCGCTTTCTTTGTTCATAAAATAAAAAAGCCCGACAACGACAACAACAGCGAGAACGATAACAAATCCCATGACCCAGAACATCATCATAATCCAGCGTCTCCTTAGACGGCCGCGTAATGGCTTACCAGTACGCGCGTTTGCTCAAATACCGCTCATAATCCCTGACAGCATCCTCAAGCCGTGTAAAAGGCTTGTTATATCCGGCTTTGCGAAGCTTTGACACATCGGCTTGCGTGAAATATTGATACTTGCCGCGCAAAATTTCAGGCATATCGATGTATTCGATATCAGGAGCTTTACCAACTGCCGCGAACAATGCCTTGGCCAAGTCATTCCACGACCTTGCCTGGCCGCTGCCGACATTGAAAATACCGTTGATCTGAGGATGCTCCAAGAAAAACATCACCACATCCACCACATCTTTCACATAGACAAAATCCCGCTGCTGCTGACCGTCGGCATAATTCTCATGATACGATCTAAAAAGCGCGATCTTTCCCTCTCGGGCCACGCGTTCATAGGCCTTGGCAACAACACTTCGCATTTCGCCTTTATGGTATTCATTGGGACCAAATACATTAAAAAATTTAAGCCCGACCATTTTATTCTGCCATCCTCTGTCCAGGATCCATTCATCGAATCTCTGCTTGGATTCCCCGTATAAATTCAGCGGACGGCATTTACGGATCGTTTCATCATCGTCATGATACTGGTCC
>CAZLRE010000220.1:0-3375 GCA_964561885.1 uncultured Planctomycetales bacterium
GCTTTCTCTTATTTGTTCTCGCCGTACTGGCGAAACCCCAGGCCATGATCCTGCCTGTCGTTCTCATTTCTCTGGATTATTTCTTCGCTCCAAAAACATGGCAAACACATTTAGTCTCTAAAATCCCGTTTTTCGGTGTGGCGGCCGCAAGTCTCATGATCGGTCAGGCAAGCCTGACGCCCTATCTATCTAATCAAACGTTTTATAACGCATTTAGCATCTCTGATAAATTCTTTCTGACCACATATTCCATTTTCTTTTATATCGGACAGAGTCTGACGCCGATCCATATCAGCGCCCTCTATCCGTATCCTCTAAAAATCAACGGACTATTCCCATGGGGGGTTTATCTATCCCCGATCTTGTTATTCGCCGCCGGATACTTCCTGATCCAAAGATTCAAAGATGACAAAAAGCTGCTCTGGGGAGCGTCATTTTTTGTCGCCACGCTGGCCCTTCCCTTAATGAACATTTGGATCGGCGGATATTTTGCCTCAGACCGCTACATGTACCTTCCCAGCATCGGATTGTTCCTGGCTCTCACTCACGCGGCTTTCGAATACGGAAAGAGGCGCCTTGGGTCTTTTCAACAATGGAACATCATCCTCATCAGCATTTACATCCTCTTTTTTTGCTTATTGAGTTTCAGCAAATGTTTCACATGGCGAAATGACATCACCATTTGGAGCGATGTCCTGGACCTGTTTCCCAATACGGCCATTGCCTACAATAACCGCGGCTCCCAATATTTGGAATTCGGTGAATTTCGTATGGCTTTAGATGATTTTAACCAAGCCATCCGCCTGAACCCCAAATATAAAGACGCGTACTTTAACCGGGCGTTGCTTTATACCGACACCGGACAATCCCGGCTTGCGATCTCAGATTACAGCTCGATCATTGCACTTGATTCCAGCCACGTTGAATCTTACAATAATCGCGGTTATATGTACTTTAAAGAAAACAACCTGGCCGAGGCTATCAATGACTTTACCCTGGCTTTGACCACTAATCCAGATTATGAGCAAGCCAGATTAAACCGCGCTCATTGTTACATGCAGCAGCAAGTCTATAAAAGCGCTTACGCGGATGTGGCGCACATCTTAAGATCTAATCCCGATCATCAGGCAGCTAAAGAGCTTCGCCAGGTGATCGAACAATACAGCCGAGACTATTAATTCTCCATGATCCCCATCGCTGATTTTCACATGCATACCCCTTTATGCGGACACGCAACCGGTGAACCTGCCGAATACGTTCGTCATGGCATTAAAGCCGGCCTCAAAGAAATGGGATTCTCTGATCACGCGCCTTTGGTCTCTCACCGCGATCCCAAAATCACCATGGATTTTGACCAACTTCCGCTCTATCTCAAAATGATCGAAGACGTTCAGAAACAATTCAGCCGTGAGATCACGGTCAAAATAGCCCTGGAAGCAGATTTCATCCCCGGATTTGAAGACAAAACCCGGGCGATCATTGAGGACTACCCGTATGATTACATCATCGGTTCGGTCCACTTCATCAGGACATGGGGATTTGATGATCCAGCCCAGAGGACAGGCTGGAATTCCAAAGACGTTAACCAGGTTTATCACGATTATTATGAGCTCTTGCGCCAAAGCGCCAAATCCGGCATGTTCGACATCATCGGCCATTGCGACTTGGTCAAGAAGTTCGGTCACCGCGCTACCGAAAGCATGTTCGATGAGGTCAAAGCGACCGCCAAAGTCTTTAAAGAAACCGGTGTTGCCATTGAGATCAACACAGCCGGACTTCGCAAGCCGGTCAAGGAAATGTATCCTTCGCTGGATTGTCTAAAGATCTACCGCGAAGCCGGCATTCCCCTGACCTTTGGTTCAGACGCCCATGCCCCCGAAGAAGTGGCCAAGGATTTTGACAAAGCCCTCGCCCTGGCGCAAGCCGCCGGTTTTAAAGAATATTTAACATTCAAACAGCGTAAAATAGACCGCAAAATTAAGATCTAAATACCACACAAAGACTCAAAGGAGTTCCTATGATCCAGATCAAAGGCATCGACCATGTCGCGATCAATGTGCGCAACATTGACCAATCAGTTGAATTCTACACCAGAGTTATCGGGCTCAATATCACCCAAAGAGAACCTTCCAAACCAGGGATCGAGTACTTTCTCGATTGCGGACCATCACTGATAGGAATTATCCAGGCCAAGGACTTAACCCGCAGCCATGCCTTTGAAAATGAAGGCTTGGGCGCCAACCATTTCTCATTCCGGGTCCATTCCAAAGACTTTGAGCCCATGATCAAGCGCCTGGAAGAACATAATGTCACGATCGAATTCGCCAAAAAGCGTGAGAAATCCTGGTCGCTTTACTTTTATGACTTGGACGGCAATAAACTGGAAGTGACGGCCTGGCCTTTGGAAGACGGCCTTCCGGCCGCATTGCGGGTCAAAGAGATCTATGATGGAAAAACCAAAGTATGGACCAAATACTAACGTAAAGGAATTCTTATGCCCCTACCAGAGATCGGAACCAAAGCCCCTGACTTTGAATTACCTGCCAGCAACAATCAGACCATCCGCCTTAAGGATCTCAAAGGCAAAAACATCGTAATTTACTTTTATCCCAAAGATGACACCCCGGGCTGTACAGTTGAGGCCTGCGCCTTTCGCGACAGCCATAAAGCCATTGAAAAACATAATACTGTTGTCCTAGGGGTCAGCCCAGATGGGCTTAAGTCCCATGACAAGTTCATTTCGAAGTTCAAATTGCCATTTACCCTGTTAGCTGATGAAAATAAAAAGATGAGCCAGGATTACGGTGTTTGGGTGGAAAAAAGCATGTACGGGAAGAAGTATATGGGAGTTGCGAGAACAACGTTTGTGATTGATGCTGCGGGTAAGATCGCGAAGGTCTTTGAGAAGGTGAAGCCTGAGGGACACGATAAAGAGGTCTTGGAGGTGCTTAAGGCTCTTTGATGGCCTTAAGCCACCCCAAGACTATGGTAACCCACCATTAGATGTAAATATTTACATCCTCCCAGGTGAATTGATCACGCGGGTTAGCGGATTTAATCTCTTTATCTTCTTGCCATTCATCCATAACGATCACGCTCCTCTCTTTATGACTTAGAATGATGCCGGAGGCCAATCGATGATTGGGCAAGAAATATACCGCAAAAGACTTTTGTTGGCAAGAACTATTTTCTATTGGATTTCGATAAGGATGTAAATCATTGGAATATATATACTTTCGATTCTGCGCAGGGTAAAAATATCCTTCCCCCGTCGGCACCGATACATCATCAAATCATAAGCCTGATCAACCGTCGAAATAAAAAATCCGGGATAAAAATTATCCCGGATAAACGAATTTGAAACGCTTAAACTCC
>CAZLRE010000221.1:0-3339 GCA_964561885.1 uncultured Planctomycetales bacterium
TTCATGATAGACCGCCTCATTGATGTCTTGCGGGTTGAGCTTATTGGACAATACGACCACCAATTGACCCTGCCCATCTCTGAAATGATAAGCATAAATTCCTTCCGGCATGCGTCCATTATTGGTATCAACGATCTCGCTTTGGATGAATTTAGCATTGATCGTCTGTCCGGCGATCGATCTAACCTGCAGCGTTTGGGCATCTGCCAATTGCTGCCAGCGTTGCAAGGTTTCCGTTGAGACCCTTGCGGACTCGTCCTGCCCTAAGATACCGATCTGTTTGAGTGCGCCTCCCAGCGTTGATCTATTCCTCGCGATCCAGGTCAAGGACCTGCCGCTGATGGTGATCTCCGTTCCGCTTTCCATGTCTGTAAAATAATCATTGAGCGTGGCCTGACCGGCAAGGCGGGTGCTGAGGCGATATCCGTTTTGAGAGTCCCTTGTTTTAGAAACAATGGTGATCTCATCCCATAAATTGTACCCCATCGCCCCACCCAGCAAACTCCGGATCACGGCAAATGCCCGGTCCCCCGTCAATCGTTGTGCAGGAGCTGTGGATGTCCGCGTACGGTCAAGAATCTCTCGGTCGATCCCGACTCCGGGGTCCGATAAGGAGGCCTTAAAATAACCGGTCCTGGCATCCATGGAATACGTGAAAGTGACTTTCGCTTCTCTTAAATAAGCTTCCTGACGGACAATGTTCCCCTGCAGAGAATTGAACCGTTCAATGATCGAGTCAAATGCGACTGAGACCAACCGGCCGATCTCATAGCCCAAAGCCCCTTCGGTCTCACCGGTGGAAAGGTAAGCTGCCTGTATTTTACTAATGGCCAATTGGCGGGCCCGGGCAAACTGGGCATTTTGTTCTTCAACAGCCCGAAGAATGGCACCCACCGCTGTCTCATCGAAAACTTTGATGTCCGAACGCAATTTTGCCCCATCGATAGTAGAGATATCCCCACTCTGAGATGCGGCACTTAAAGTGTTCCCGGCCGTATCCACAACATCCAGCCCAACGGCGACCGTCAATGAATCACCCACCATATTACTGGCTGCGGCAGCAAGCTGCACAGGCTCAACAGCAACAAACTCTGTGGTTCGAATGACCTCGGCACCAGCAACAACACCGCCGGAGAAATATTTACGGGGAACTACTTCGTTGGTCTTTAGATCAACATCCTCACGAATATAGTTATAGACCCCTTTTTTGAACGCAGCCAAATAACGCTCATAGATCTTCTCTTTGCTCTTTTTATCTGCGACATCAACACCGGCAACTTTATTTGCCCCCACATACATTTTGCCCAAAATACTGTCTTTCAGCTTTTTCTTGAACCACGCCGCCATGATCATGGAGTGATAGATCTGCCGAAGTTTGGCAAAATTCTTGCCTTCGTTGACTTCACGTTCGATCTCGGGAAGGACGATCTCGCGGACGATCTCGGAGCCTAAAGAATTGACTTCATTCGGGTCTCCAGCGCCCCTGGGGCCAGGCGTCCGTGTCGTCGGACCACTGGGGTTCTGGGATTCTGCTCCCTTAGTTAGCGCTAGGTAATCCTCCTCCAGCAAAACCTTCAGCCGGCTTTCTGTGATCACCGCCGTGTTGCCGTGCTGATAAACCGTGGCATGATCCGGCATGACCCACACCTTATTGAAAGTATTCACCGGAATATCTGCGTCCCCGTATTTCTCATACGCTTTTTTATAGACGTTCTCCCAAAACCACTTGCCCAATTCATGTTCGGGATAGACCAACGACGCGGTCAACTGCTTGAGAAGATAATCCTGGGCCAACAGATCGCGCCCCATTTCAGTCATTCCGAACTCATCAGGAATAATACGGTCATTCTCAAAGGGAGAAAGATTGACCCACTGGTCGCTGTCAGGAATTGTCAAAGCCGTGAGAAAATATTTAATGAGAAGCTTGGTCTCTTCATTCAAACGTTCTTGGTCCAGCTTGGAATTGCCTGTGTCGAGGATAAAGTCAAAACGGAAGGGGTTTTCAGGAAAGATCTTAATACCTTTGATCGCGATCGGCACATAATGCGGACTCATGCCGACCATGGCCCCGGGCATGGGAAGATTCAAGACAGATGAAGTCTGGGCCAATGCAACTGAAGGGGGCAATATCTGTCCGCTGACAAAACAAACCAAAAGGAGCAAATGAATACCCCGAATAAGCCAGAAATTCTCACTCTTCTTAGAATTCATATACCTCGCGGCATTTATGAAACTGTCTCAATTAAAGAGTTGTTGATTTAATTTCTAAGGAAGAAAGACAAATTCTATCGCTCAAATAATAACATTTATATGCTGACTTGACCAAGAAAGTTTCGAACAAACAAAAATCTGGAAATGAACTAAATTTTAGGAATTCTTACTATTAAACGCAAGAAAATCGTCAAAAACTTGGGAAATCATGAAATTATTTAGCTGTTGGAACTTAGCGCAATAAGCACCAATCCGTTTCAATTTATTTCACAATTTCTATTAATTTCAATAAACGGAGAATTAGCTAAACGACGTCCCGCAGCCGCAGGACGAGGAGGCGTTCGGGTTCTTGTACTTGAACCCGCTCTCTTTGAGGGTGTCGACGTAGTCGATCTGGATGCCCTGGAGAAAGGGCACGCTTTCTTCATTGATGATGATGCGAAGCCCGTTTTGCTCGGAAGTTTTATCGTTATCGTAGGGGTTTTTCTGGAACTTCATCTCGTAGGATAAGCCCGCGCAGCCGCCGGTGACCACTCCCACGCGCAGGGCAAAGCCCTCCTTGCCTTCCTTGGCCATCATGGACTTGACCTTTTCGATGGCCGCCTCCGTCAATGTCACCACAGGCTGGTTGGGTGTTTGGGAAGTTGTATTTTGCGCTGTTTGTTCCATATCAAAACCTCAGTCGGAATATAACACATGCTTCGGGTTTTATCAATCTTGCCGAACGGAACCTCGCAGGTTCCTTCTAGGCAGGCTGGTCGCTTTTGATCTCAAATATCTTGGATCTGATGACATCAAAATTCCGCCTGGATGAAAGCATATGATGTTCTTTGAGTTCCCACGGCTTGACCTGGGTCTTGAACAACTCGATATCCAGGCGGTCGAGCAGTTTGCCGTCGCGCACACGGCGCAATTCGAGGCCCGCCGAACGGAAAATGGGCCAGCTTCCGGCAAAATCCCACAAGGACGACCTTAAGAAACATCCGCATCCGCGGCCGATCGAAGGCCACAACAAGTTGACCACGGCGCAGGCCTGGATCATCACATGAAATTGCAGATCGTTAAAAGAGAACTTTCTAAAGAACGTGTCGTTGCAGAAAAAAATGGTCTGCGAACTGATCTTCTGGT
>CAZLRE010000222.1:0-3303 GCA_964561885.1 uncultured Planctomycetales bacterium
GTCCTTTTGCCGCTCGTCTCGGGATACACAAAGAACGCCTCAGCCGGGACCGTCCAGTTCCCCTCCAGGTTAAAGCCCTTAACATCCCCCTGATACGTGAAGCTCACTGTGGGCAAAGCGCTTGTGCCGTCCGCGCCGTACTGCACCACACTTGTTAAAAGATATCTTTTGCTCGAAACGCTCTGCTGGTAGTTAAGTTTATACTTGGTCAACAGCACATTGTTCGCATACACGCTGACCGTGTCCAAAAGTTTGGAGGAACTGACTAAAAATGCCGTTTTGTATGATGTGAGCGTGCGCGGCACATCAATATATGAGAACACCACCTTGGCAAACGGCGCGATGGCTGGAGCTGTGCTGTTGCCGGTGTATTGGATAGTGTCGGGATAAAGTTCATTGCCGTGCTTAAGATAACTGATCGTCATGTAATTGCCGCTGATGTCTTCCACCCGGTCTAAGGCCCATTCAAATATTTTGGTTGTGTCGGCTAAGTCAAACTGCTTTGAAGCGGCTGTCTGACCGAAATAATACTTGGTCCCCTTCTTGTCGGTCATGAGCCATGTTTGGGATGCTCCTGTGCCTGTTGAAACGATCTTCGCGAACGCGCCCTCGATCTCCGCACGGTACCGGGAAACGGTTGAGTCCCAGACCAGGTTGCTCGAGGAGCCGTTTTGCATCAGTGCAAAGGTGTCGGTTGAATTGTATTTGGGCGGACCTTTTTTGGTGGACCTCTGGATGGAACCCATATCCAGGTTCCAGCCCACACCGGTAAAACTCTCGGGCAGTCCGGAACTGTAGACCAGCGCCACTGATGGCTGAATGCCCGCGCGTCCGGAAGGTACATTGATGGTTATGGGCAAACTCGCGCTTCCGGTGAACGGCTGGACGGAAACAGACAACGCATTCAAAGTTGGGATTTGGCTGGTCGATGTTCCGCCTGACATAGCGGACGCCATGACCGCGCTTGAAGCTGTTGTTAACTCCGGGTCTTCGGGTGATTTTGTTTTGCTCTTTAAATCTTTAGATTTGTCTGTAGTCTTATCATCCGAAGAACCTTCTGTTGATGGTTCTTCTGTTGTTACCGCCGTTTCACCTTCAGGCTTCGGCGATTCATCGAATTTTTTCACCGGCAGGTTTTTGACCGCCTCCGACGGCGGAAGATTATTTGGGTCTTTCTTTTCCGCTGCTGTCCATGTTTTCACATCACTAGCTTTGTAGGCAGTGGTATCAGTTGGTGTGGTTGTGCTGATGGGCACTGTCTGCGCCCAGGAATTCACCGAGCAAACCAGCGCGAGGGTTAAGATCGGTAGTTGTTTGAAGAGTTTCATAAAAGCTCCTGAAGTTTAAGATATTTTTATAACCCCCGATTGATTTGCTCCGTCTGCCTATCGGCATCCGGGCAAATCACAGCACCGGGGGTATTTTTGTCTTTAGTAAGAAACACTAAGGAAAGACAAAAATACGGGACGCCTACATCTTTCTGTCTTCGCGCTTACGATCCTGTTAGCCCCCACCGCTTCCTCTCCTTACCGGTTAAAGAGGAAACGAACTACCAAGACCCTGAGCAAGCGCCCCGTATTTCAACTTATCGTCAGTTGTTCGGTGCAGATTGATAAGCGCTGATGACCTTCTGGGCGATCGCGCCCTGCACATCCTCGTTCAAACACCGAACGAGATCGTACCAGCGCTTGTCTCTGCCCTGTTCCTGCGGCATGGATACGAACAACCCTGCTTTTCCATCGACCACACGCAAGCCCTTGATCAACAACGCGTCATTGACCGAAACATCCACAAAGGCCTTCAAACGACTTCCTTCCGGCAGCCGATGGATCTTCGCGATCTTGAATTCCAAACTCTGCAGCATACATACTCCTTTTCTTCTCCATTACGGCTGTTTGACAAGGTTAACGTTATCCGACGGCTTGGCTTTGGCGCTTTCCTTGAAACACGCGCCGCACGGCTTAATGCCTTTTTTCTGCGCGTCGGCCAAAGCGATCGTCATCGGTGAACTTTTCTGGATGAATTTACAATCGGCTTGATGGTATTTCTTTCCGTTTTTCGTAACGTAGACATTTTGCGCGAACGCGGCTGAACTCGATAAGACCATCGCTGCCGTCAATACTGAAGCGATCATTTTTTTCATATGCTGAACCTCCCTTCTTCATTTTTTCTCCATGGTAGAGCCTGATGATCCGCCCGAGCCAACGATGCGCGTCCGTCCTTTGTTCCCATTGACAAATTTGAGCGTTGATACAACGATAATTTTCATCCAGCGTACGGTAATTGGATGTGGATAGATAACCTGTATCATGTGCGTACAAAAGACACCGCCCGATCTCTTGGGATAAATATCCCGCCTCTTTGAGCAATTTTCTGGTCTCACGACTCGAACAGCCATGCGAAAAGGCTTTACGGGTATGAAGCGTTATCCAAGATGCCAAATAACGCAGTTCATTGCGCAATCCTTCGCAAGAAATATTGGCTGACAGAACGTTGATCGTTCTGGCGTTTTCCAGTGATGCCTGAAATACTTCCCGGCCAAGATCGTTATGGATTTTCATGAACGGCCCCCGCGATCCAGGGTAAGCCGGCTGAATTCACCGCCGGTAAACCCATCAATGATGGCGGTAAGTTCTGACAATCGCATATGATCATCAACCGCAGGGTCGCCGCTTTCCTCACTAGCCAACAGCGCTACTTGCAGCCGCCGGCGTTCAAAATAGACGCGTGTCACCTGATCTAAAACCTCTTCACGCAATTCCACCATGAGTTTGGAACGGGAATCGATCGATGTCTGGTCCGAACTCCAGACCATGTCCCCAAGATCCCAGGAAAGGCTCACATCCCATTCAATAAAGTCCCGCCCTTTACTAAGAACATCCGGATTGGGGCCGGTATCCCAGTGCATCAGGTCGGTCGCGCTGCGGTCGATGCCGGTCGACAATGACGGCACGAACGCCTTCAGGCGCGACTGACGGTGCCACCGACTGATCTTATCCGGATGCACATCCGCATAACGCACCGCCATGTCCTGAACCTCCCGGACAGTGGGTTCATAATCAAAATATTCTTCAACGTCGCGGTACACTTTGAACATTTTCGGCAAGGCGCTGCCATTATTCATGGAATCTCCACCCGCAAACGCTTTCCCGGGATCCAAATAAAAAAGGCCGCGATCAGTCGCGGCATACATCTTTCCTGTCGGGTCATAGGTCAGGTCATAAACCATGTTCGTTTCAAGACCGTCATCATATTTCTGCCAAGCTTCGCCTGTTGACCGGTAAACTCCCTCTGCAGTTGCGG
>CAZLRE010000223.1:0-3299 GCA_964561885.1 uncultured Planctomycetales bacterium
CATTATTCTCATCCCGCCTTCCGAGGGTAAAACGCCTTGCGGAACAGGCAAACCGCTGAAGAAATTAGATGATCATGTTAAACCGGTCTATGAGCGACTTTTGACCTATCGGGGAGATTTTTCCCAATTATACGGGGTTAAAGGAAAGGCATTGGAGGCGGCGCATTTGGCAAATTCCCAGCTGCTTAAAGCACCGACTCTGCCGGCGATCGAACGTTACTGCGGTGTGGTTTACGACGGGATCGGTTATTCAACATTATCTGACAAAGCCCAACAATTCTTTGATGGTCATGCGCGCATCGTAAGTGCGATGTTCGGTCTTTTATCACCGCAAGATCTGATCCCGGATTATAAACTCAAGATCGAGAAATTGGATGCTGCGGTGTATTGGAAACCCATCAACACCAAAAAGTTGGCCGGTCATTTTGTGATCGATCTTCTGCCCCAGGCCCATCAGAAGGCGGTTTCGTATGAGTGCGGGGTGAACGTTGACTTTATCATTGTTAAGAACGGCAAATCTGTTCCCGCTGGACATCAGGGAAAACTTATCAAAGGAAAATTCATCCGTTGGCTATGTGAACATGCGGTGGTCGACCCAAAAGATTTTCCCGGATTCAAAGAAGAGGGTTTTCGTTTTGACGGGACCAATTTCGTTAAAAAGATATAGCGGGTGAGCCGGAAATTACCGAAGGCTTTTGAGGATGGTTGTGACCGGCTCGATCTTATTGAGCGTATAGAAGTGGATGCCCGGCGCGCCGAGGGTTAGCAGCTGTTTGCACTGCTCGACACAAAATTTGATGCCCGCTTCCATAGTTTTCTGGGGGTCTGAGGCAATGGGTTTGAAAATATCGTGGACTTTTTGAGGGATGGATGCGCCGCAGGTGGCACAAAAGCGCACAAGTCCGTTGTAGTCGGTGATGGGGAGAATGCCGGGAATGACACGGCAGTCGACCCCGAGTTTGCGCAATCGCGCGACATATTCAAAATAATCTTTATTGTCGAAGAAAAGCTGGGTGATGACATAATCCGCGCCTGCGTCTATTTTTCCTTTCAAATACTTCGCGTCCTCATCAATGTCCGTTGACAAAATATGTCCTTCCGGGAATCCCGCCACCCCGATGCCGAAATGATCCCCGAAATTTTGTCTCATGAAGGAGACCAGTTCGTTCGAATAATGAAAATTATCAGCACCCGGTTTCCAGTCGGGATTTTCCTTGGGCGGATCGCCGCGCAGCGCCAGGACATTGTGGATGTTGCGGCGCTTGATCTCGGTTAAGATGTTCTTGATCTGGTTCTTGGTGTGCATGACGCACGTTAAGTGCGCGACGCCCACAACATTGTGATTCTTCTGGATATGTTCGACGATATCGAGCGTTTTGTCGCGGCTGCCGCCTCCGGCGCCGTAAGTGCAGGAGATGAAATCAGGTTTTAGATTGCACAATTGAGAGATGGTGTGCAATAATTTCTCATGTCCCTCGGGCGTTTTGGGCGGAAAGAGCTCAAAGGAGAACGTCCGGGGTTTGTTTAAGAATATGTTCGTTAGCTTTTGCATACGGGCGGTATTATAGCAATTTTCTACCAAAGGGAAATAAGAAATAGCCGTCTTTGCGAGCGCCGTCAGGCGCGAAGCAATCTTATATGCGTATAAGATTGCTTTGTCAGTCGCCCTCCGGGCTCCTTCCTCGCAATGACGTTTCTTTTGATCACTATGTCTATTACGCTCATCACCGGCTCCTGCGGCCTCGTCGGCTCTGAATCAGCCTTTTATTTCGCAAAGAAAGGCATGACGATCGTCGGCATCGACAACGACATGCGCGCGCAGTATTTCGGCAAGGCGGCCTCGACCAAGAACATGCGCAAGATTTTAAGCGAGCGCATCAGCGATTACGAACATCATACGGTGGATATCCGTCAGGCCTCAAAACTTGAGAAGATCTTTAAAAAGCACGCCCGCGACATCAAGCTCATCATTCATTCCGCAGCTCAGCCGTCCCATGACTGGGCCACCCATCAGCCCCTTGTCGATTTCAATGTGAACGCCACCGCAACGCTTCAGCTTTTGGAACTGGCGCGTGCGCACTGCCCGCAGGCGGTCTTTATCTTCAGCAGTAGCAATAAAGTTTATGGGGACACCCCCAACAGTCTTCCGTTGCAGGAACTGCCGCTGCGTTGGGAAATTGACAGGAAACATCCGTTCTATGACGGTATCGATGAGACGATGTCGGTCGATTCCTCCAAACATTCCATCTTCGGTGTTTCCAAACTTGCGGCGGATATCATGGTCCAGGAATACGGCCGCTATTTCGGCATGCGCACCGGGGTTTTCCGCGCCGGATGCCTGACCGGCCCGAACCATGCCGGCACCGAATTGCACGGATTTTTGTCCTATCTGGTCAGATGCGCGGCATCGGGTCAGGAATACACGATCTTTGGCTTCAAAGGCAAACAAGTCAGGGACAACATCCACAGTTTCGACCTTGTGACCGCTTTTGACCAGTTTTTCCGCAAGCCCCGGACCGGCGAGTTCTATAACATCGGCGGCGGGAGGGAGAACAGCTGTTCCATCCTTGAAGCCATCCACTTGTGCGAAGAGATAACCGGACGCAAGCTCAAATACCGTTACGGTGAGGCCCGCAGCGCGGACCATATCTGGTATATTTCCAGTCTCAAGAAGTTTAAAGAGCACTATCCTCAATGGCGGCAAACCTTCAGTTTGAAGCTTATCCTTGAGGACATGTTCCGATCCCACGAAAACCGTTAATTATCCCGATTTGTTCATAAAATGAACGTTTTTTCAGGTGTTATTTTAGGCATCAATCTCCTTGACTTTCAATGGGATTGGCCTAAAATGTTCATTAATTGAACAATTTTGCTGTGCCGTCTCCACCCCGGAGACGGAAATGTTTTACGAAGGTTTGACATGACCCCTGAGCCGCTCGATGAGCGTGAATTTGAGCTCATCAACATCATCGGAAAACGCCTCGGTTCCAACCAGCGCGATCTCTCGCAGGAGATGAACCTTTCCCTGGGGCAGACCAACATGCTCATCCGCAGGCTTGCCTCCAAGGGGCTTATCCGCATCAGCCAGCTGAACAAGCGCAAAGTCCAATATCTTTTGACCCCCAAAGGCATCGCGGAGAAGATGCGCAAATCCGTCCACTACACGCTTCATACCATTAACGCCATCGGCCTTATCAAGGGCCGGGTGGCCGCGATCCTCAAACAACTTTATAGCCAGGGCCACCGGAGGTTTTATTTCTACGGCGAGCATGACCTGCGGGTCTTGGTCGAGATGGTGT
>CAZLRE010000224.1:0-3280 GCA_964561885.1 uncultured Planctomycetales bacterium
GTCAATCCTGCGCCGTCGCCGTAGAGCGTGCCGTCGACTTCGAGATTGCCGGTGACATAAACATCGGGTGACCCGGAGGCGTTATTGAACGTGCCTGTGCCGACCAAAGCGTCCCCTCCCACCAGCTGGAAAGAAGCCTGCGGCGAGGTCGTTCCGATACCAATGTTGCTGGAAGCCAGGATCCGGTTGCCGAACAAGAAATTGTCGACTTCCATGTCGTTCTGCACATAAACATCGCCCGTTGTTGAGACAAAATCGACCGTTCCGGCCAGACCGAAACGGCTCAAACCGCCAACGACCTGCAATTTACCTAAAGGATTGACCGTGCCCAAACCGATATTGCCATCCACCACGAGACCTTCGGTCTCGGAACATTCCACAAGCCCGCTGTCGACCCGGATACATCCTCTGGTGACCAAGTTACCGATCGAGTCGATGTGGGCCTGTTCTACGTTCAGGGAGTTTTCAACAGCAAAAGAGGAAGAACCATCAGTGGAATCAGTGACCGCTTCGATATCAGCGGCATAAGAAGAAGCGCACACACAAACGGCAACAGAAAAAAAAGTCAAAAGGGAGACGAATAAACGGAGGGTGTTTCGCAAGACCTGTTTGAACTGGCTTAAATCCATCTAGTGCGTAGTCTGTAAGTTCAATGATTGCGGTTGGTTTTGATTTTTCTATTAACATTTTAGTTGATGATCGGTCATGAACAAGATTTGTTTGGTTTTTTTTCATGCTCTGTTTAACCGACCCGGCCATTCTCCCGACGGATTTAAGGCCGGATAATCAAAAATCGAAAAAATCCCTAATAAAAAATAAAAAATGCGATATTTCAAACAAAAAAATATCGCATCATGATGGATTTCATGTACAAGAATAAGATTGTTATATATAACAATGACTGCGACGTTCAACGCAAGCGGATCATGATCGCCGCCTTCAGATCAATCCTATACCTTTCATGCGCAGTAAAAGTTCACGGGCCAATGCCACCGCGTTATGGCTCGATCCGCCATTCTCCAAGAAAACACAATAAACAACCGTACGGATTTTGGAGCGGGTATAGCCGACATACCACGCGTGATGTTCCTTATCCCCTCCGGCCTGCGCTGTACCGGTCTTCCCGTAACTTTTAAGGTCTGGGAGTGCGAGCTCATGGGCTGTGCCTTCGGGGTCTTCAACGACACCGCGCAAACCCTCCTCAAGACGGTTAAGTGTATTCGGGCTGATTTTGACCATTGACGATTTGGCATATCTGTCAGAGGGACGGTCATCAACGGAAAGAAGCAAGTGCGGCTGGACGATCTTTCCACCGTTGGCCACGACCGACATCATCTTCACCAGCTGGACCGGTGTGGCTAAAACTTTCCCCTGTCCGATCGAGAAATTGATGGTGTCGCCCGTGAACCACCGGCCCGAACGGTAGGTCCCCCGGCTCGGCACAGAGCCGGCGCTTTCAAAAGGCAGATCGATCTCGGTCTTGGCATTTAACCCCATCACCCGAGCATAACGGCGGACCTCATCGGAACCGACGAGAAGTCCGACTCGGTAGAAATAGACGTTGCATGAATGGATCAAAGCGCGGATCAGATCCTCGTCGTTATGCACGTGCGTGCAGCCGAATCGGTAATCACCGATCGAATAATACCCCGGACAGACGAATGTCGTATGAGCGTTGATGTGTTTTGTCTCCATTGCCGCCAGCGCGACCGGCACTTTAAAAACAGAACCCGGCGGATATTGCCCGCTCGTGACGCGATTCAGAAGCGGTGATGCCTGGTCCTGAAAATATGCGTTCAGGCTTCCCCTCTGGTTGGCGTTAACAAAATCATTAGGATCGAACGAAGGCGAAGACACAAGCGCGAGGACCTCGCCGTTGGAGGCATCCATGACCATGACCGCGCCCCGCCTTCCCAGCAGGATCTCATCGGCCGCCTCTTGCAGGTCCTGATCAACCGTGAGCATGACGTTTTTGCCGATCGTTGGGTTGCGCAGGCCCAAAAGCCTGACCTCCTGCCCGCGATTGTTGATCTCGATCTGGCGGCCACCGGATTCACCGCGCAAATCATCGTCATAGAACTCCTCGACACCGGAATATCCGACGATGCTTTGCAGGCTGTATCCGTAATCCTTGAGCTTCTCCATTTTGGCGCGGCTGATCTTTCCGACATAACCGAGAATATGGGCGCCGACGGAACCCTGGGGATAGACGCGCCGGTAACTTTCTTCGACCATCACGCCCGGAAAGGCGAATTTATTTTCTTCGATCTCAACAGCAACATCGCGCGGCACATCCTCGGCGATCACAACGGGCGTAAACGGCGTCAAGAATTTCCGTCTAAAACGTTTGTTAAGCTCTTCTGCTGAAACACCGATGGCACGTGCCAAATAATTGAACAGGGCCCGGCGGTCATCAATATCCTGAGACACGACAGAAACATTAAACGTAAGCTGGTTATCAGCCAGGACTTCTCCGTTGCGGTCCATGATCTTGCCGCGCGCCCCTTCGAGCGCAACAACACGGATGCGGTTGCGCATACTCAGGCCGTAATAATATTTCCCCCTGATGACCTGCGTATGAAAGAGATTGAACGCAACCATCAAAAGCAGAAACAGCGTCGTATATCGGATGATCCTTAAACGCATATCAATGGGCAGTCCCTAGATCTGGGAACTTTCGGCAAGTTCTTTAAGTTTTGTAAACACAAAAGTCGCGCATCCGACCGTTAAAACGAATTCCGGAAGAAAAACATGCTGAAAAATATCACCAAAGTTCAGGTCCTGTTCCATAGAACGCAGTACGGCCTGGGCCAGCACAAAAGCTGTGACCACACCCGCGGTGACGATAAGTCTGGATAGACGCGAACCTGGACGGTAGAAATTGCGTCTGAGGACCGTGGCCAGAAACGCGCAGGACATAAACAGAAAAATATACGTCCCGAACACCCCGACGGTGAAACTGTCCTTAATGACCCCCGCACAAAATGCGGTCAGCAATCCGTATCGAATGCTCAGATAAAGATTGAAAAATATGACCAGGATCAAAAGCAAATTGGGCGCGCCCCATCGGCCGAAAGCGCTGAACAGCAGGAATTCAGTGAGAAAAAAGAAGTATGTCAGGATAAGAATGAAGAAAAATCGTTTCATGGCAAAACCGCTCGGCTATCCGTTTGTGTTGATCATGCGCCCGAAAAAAGATCCATGATCCGGTTCTCTTCAATGGTCATCCGGTTTTTCGCGGCCGGTGAACCATCATCATAACCGCAAAGATGCAGTAGGC
>CAZLRE010000225.1:0-3239 GCA_964561885.1 uncultured Planctomycetales bacterium
CCCCCCCCCCTTTTCAAGCAGAAGACTGCATACGAGATATCACGTTGTGACTGGATTTCAGACGTGTGCTCTTCCGATATCCCGCCCACCCACCCCCTTCCCACACACACAAACAGCATTTTGCAGCAAGCTTTTTTTCTTATGGTGTAATTGAAGAAATGCTCTCTGACATCAACGTCGAGGACATCATTATCAACGGCCTTAAACCCATTTACATCCATCACGCGCAGGACGGGTTTATCTCCACGGGAAAATGTTTCTCCAGCCGCAAAGAGCTGGACCTGTTCATCAATAAACTTCTGGTATTTGCCGGGCGCAAGGATTTTGAAAAGATCGTGAACCTTGAGCTCCCGAATCTGGCCGGACGTGTGAACATTATTAAAGCCCCGTTCGGGCCGCAGCTGTGTATCACCAAAGCGAAGGTCGATCCGATCAGTGTGGTTGATCTGATCAAGCGCGGAAGCCTTTCCATTGAGGCTGCGGCGCAGTTGTGGCTTTATCTGGAGGGGTTATCCATCCGGCCGGCCAACATCATCATCGCCGGCGGACCGGGGACAGGGAAAACAACATTGCTCAACGCTCTGTTAAGCTTTGTTCCGGTGTCCGACCGCATGGTCATTATCGAGGACACATTGGAGTTGAACACATTTTTGGACGAGAGCTGTTCACGTTTGGAAAGCGATGAGACGTTAAGTCTTGCCGATCTGGTCAAGAACAGTCTGCGTATGCGCCCGGAACGCGTCATCATCGGGGAAGTCCGCGGGGAAGAGGCGCGCGACATGATCACCGCCGCCAACATCGGGAAATATTGTATGTGCACCATCCACGCCCTGACCGCGCGTGAGGCCATCATCCGCCTGCAGAATGAACCGATGAACATTCCGGAGATCCTGGTCAATCTGATCGATGTGTTCGTGGTTTTGAAACGCTATCACGTGGGTGAGAGGGTCTTTCGCATCGTTGATGAGATCAGCGAGACCGGAGGGATGGAGCAGTCCAAAATTCTTTTGTCGCCGACCTTCAAGTATAATTACGACCGCCAGCTTTTGCAGATGGTTTCGCCCAGCACGGTGTACCGCGACAGGCTTGCGGCCCAATCCGGTCTTCTGCCGCGCGACATCATTGATGAGGTGATCGTGCGCGCGCACGCGCTCAATGAGCTTGTGCAGCGGCAAATGCACACCATGAAGGACGTCACAACCTTCTGCAGGGCCTACCGTGAGAATCCGCTGGAAAGCTTGGCCCATCTCGGTTTGGACAGGGTCAAGATACTGCGTCATGCCGCTCAGAATTCGAACAACGGAAAATAACCTGGTCTCCTCGAAATAACTATTGAGTTTTAAAGTTCTTTTATATATAATCTGGCCTTGTCTATTTTGATCCTTGAAGGAATTTTCTGATTTTGATGCGCTCGTAGCTCAACTGGATAGAGCATCAGCCTACGGAGCTGAGGGTTGCAGGTTCGAATCCTGCCGAGCGCGTTTGACTTCGTTCAATAGCTTTCGCGTTGGTGTTTCGAAAGAGCAAATGCTTCGAAGCCAAGCTCAAAAGTATTTGACGAAGAAGATCGCCTCTTTATAACAATGAGCCGTTTATCCCAATAACCTAGCCCTGTGGATCGACACAGCTAGGATTTTTTTATTTTTATGACCTCATTAGACGAGATCTATATGAAAGAGGCTTACCGGCAGGCCGTAGCCGCAGCTGAAAAGGATGAGGTCCCTGTCGGGGCGGTCATCGTCTTTCAGAACCGGATCATTGCCAAGGCGCATAACCAGATCGAACTTTTGAAAGACCCTACCGCGCACGCGGAGATGATCGCCATCACCCAGGCGACGAATTTTCTTCAGATGAAGTGGTTGCAGGGTTGTACCTTGTATGTTACAATCGAGCCCTGTTCGATGTGTTCAGGGGCGTTAATTCTCTCCAGGATCGACCGGGTTGTCTTTGCCGCGCATGACGCGAAAACCGGGGCATGCGGTTCGGTCGTGAACATCATTCAACATCCGAAGCTGAATCATCAGATCAATGTCGCTCATGGTATCCTTAAAGATGAGTGCGGCGCCCTGATGAGCGATTTCTTCCGCAAGAAACGCAAAAGATTTGTGGATGAAAATTGAGAAATTTTATACATATGTGTTGGTTAATCGCGATGGAACAAGAACTTATACGGGAACCACAAAAGATTTGGAGCGGCGACTTTTAGAGCACAATCAAGGCAAGGAATTTTCGACAAAACCGTATCGGCCGTATGTTGTGCTGACGTTCTTTGAATATGATTCGTTGTCTGAGGCGAGACATAAAGAAAAATTTTTAAAATCAACGACCGGTCGGCGACAATTAAAGATAATCGTTGGGAATTGGAAATCGAATAAAATTTAGTGGAGAGTCCGCCATGCACCGTATGGTGCATGGCGAGACTTCTCCAAAAATTTTGTTCACAAAATTTTTGGAGAGGTGGCAGAGTGGCCGAATGCAATTGCCTGCTAAGCAATTGGCCGGGTAACTGGCCCCAGGGTTCGAATCCCTGCCTCTCCGCCACTTTCCTTAATCTAAAGAACTTTTATCCCTTTGGGAAAAAGTTCTTTTGATTTTGCAGACAAACTGGCGGAGACTCTTGTGAGGCGCCGTCCGAACAAGAGTCAGGTAAATGATGTATCCATCAATTCCCGGCTCCTGAAGGTTGTCAGGTGAATTGATGGACAACCGTCCAAGAATCCTTGGACGGTCACTGGCGGAGACTCTTGTGAGGCTCTGTCCGAACAAGAGTCTTATAAGAGTGGTGTCCATAAAATTTGCTATCCCGTCCGTCGTATCTTAAATAAAAATTTCCCACTTTATCCTTGAATAAAAAAATCGCTCAGGCAGAATGAATCCAGAAGTTATTTCTGATCGAGCGGTCCATGATAAAAATCATTCCTTCCATAATTCTTGTTTTTCTTCTGATTTTCGCCGTGACTATCGGTGCCGAAGCATCCGACGATGCCGGGCGCATGGATGTCATCAACCGTGAGCTGGATTGTTTCTCCGATGCGGCCTCACGAGGCAAGGTCAACTGGAACGATATCTGTGTGACCAATCCTTCGGTTGTCCAAGATATCATTTCTGATGCTCCTGTCCGCGACCGCGATGAGATCGTTGCCAAATCCATGGAACAGATGATCGAGGAGCACCGTCAGGCCGCCCAGGAAATGCTCGATCCCCAGGATGAAGAACAGATCGGAAGAGCACACGTCTGA
>CAZLRE010000226.1:0-3216 GCA_964561885.1 uncultured Planctomycetales bacterium
GGACCAATCCCGGCCTTTGCGCAGTACATTCCCGCTCAAACACTCTATTTGAAACCGACCGATGTTTTTCATCCGTTGACACTTAAAGGCATCCAGGTTATCCCTGGCAATCCTTTAAGATTTGATTTTCTCGCGGATAAAGGCAATTCCATGCTTAATGAAAAGGCCTTGCAGGAAGAATCCATCCGGCTCATTAAATATTTTCTTACAGCTTTAACGATCCCTGAACGCGATATGTGGGTTAATTTATCTCCGTATGAGCGTGACGTCATCATCGCGGATAGTTTTGGTCAGACCCAAATGGGCAAAGTTTTTCTGGAGCAGGATTATATCCTCAAACAAATGACGGCATCACTGACTTATCCCGAGCGACCAATCGGTCAGCAATTCTGGAGCCGCGTCTATCAAAAAGCTCAACAACTTTACGGAACGACCGACATCCCGGTCAACACATTTAATAAAGTCTGGATCGTTCCTAAAACAGCTGATGTTATTTCTTATAAGGAAGGCGCAGTGATCATCGACAGTCAACTGGATGTTATGGTCGAGTCGGATTATCTGTCTCAGCGAAGCCAGGATAATCCTTCAGACAGCGGCAAGCCCGCATTATCGAATAACCCGGGTGAAGATACCAGAATTTATACGGAAATACTTAAGGCGGTCATCATTCCGGAATTGCGCCGCGAAGTCAATGAGGGAAAAGCGTTCGCGCCGCTGCGGCAGATCTATCAGGCCATGATCCTCGCCGTTTGGTATAAACGGCATCTCAAGGAGGGTTTGCTGTCAAAGATTTATGTGCGCCAGAACAAGGTCGAAGGTGTCGTCACCGATGATCCAAATATTAAAACAAAGGTGTACGCACAATATTTGGAGACCATCCGCAAAGGCGTTTACAACTATATCCGTGAAGATGTTGATGAGACGACCCAAGAGATCGTGCCGCGTAAATATATGTCGGGCGGTCTGGAATTCACGTATCTGGGGCTGGGAGGGCCACAGGACAAATACCGTGAAGTTAACCCCGCGACAGCCCCAAAAGCTGATTTTGTTGACGGTCCTTTGATGATCTCAACAGATCTGACCCTTTTAACCCCGGATGGTGAACGCGCCACACTTCCCGGATCGGTTTATTCTTCGCAGTCACACCAGGATGAAGCCCCTGTCCAGATGCAAACAGCATCGAAAGGCTGGTTCTCCGGGATCAGAAAATTGATTTGGTCGACAACACTGCTTGCGGCGTTAAGCCTATATTCAACGAATGCCTTCGGAGCAAAATTCTCGCAAGATACTGAGGGTAATTTGATCGCCCAGGTTGAGCAGAGTGATACCTATGGTCAAATTGTCAACGATATCCGCGATGCGTACCGTTCGAAAGATTTTGCTGACTATAAGAGATCCATACTTTTCGGAAATTTGTGGGGGCCGCAAGGCGTTGTGAACAAATTATCAAAAGGCAGGAATGTCGAACAGCTAAAACCAGGCGAGCAGTTGGAATTCAGCAAAGATCTTTTACCCCAAGCAGTGATCGAAAAATTAAGCGGAAGAATTAGTCAGCGACAGGTTGTTCAGTCCGCTCCTGCTGCCGTAGAGCCGATAATCGTAGAGGACACGGTCAAACCCGTTGACATCCGGATGGAAGCCCAAACATTCTTGACGACCGAAATTGGTTTGAAGCCTGATGTTATAGGGCTTTTTGCAGGTTTCGCGTTCATTTGGGGTGTTCTCCAATTTTTTAAGACCGGCAAACGCAAGAGCCCTAAACGGGAACCATCACTAGCACGATCGCAGTCCGCAATCAATCGAACGAAAAGCACGCCCGTATTTAAAGAAGGTCTAAAAATCATTACTGACCGTGATGAATTGCCCCGCGCGGATGATTTTGATATCAACGACGCTTCGCAAGGTATCTTTGTCGGGGCAGAGGAACCTGTCGCATCCGATGACGAACTGCTCTTATGGCGTCAAGAACGTGAAGAATTAAACGCGCGTGCCCTTGCGCAAACTCCGGCCAAGTTATGGCCTATGGATGTTGCCGGGTCGGCCGCTGGCATTGCCATAGCCGGAGTTTCATCGAATTGGGACCTTCAAAGTGTTTTCATGGCCGCGGTCGCTATGCCGTTTATCACACGTCTTGTTTACGGGATCCAGATCTTTTTGCATGAATCGCTCGGGCATTTCATTCCAGCTTTTGTTTTATCAGAGGAACGCCGGAAGGTTATGAGCGCGTCTAATGTGTTTGCGAACTTGGGATGGAAAGATTGGATGCGTTTAATAGTCCCAGGAATGAACGCCCCAGCGGATAACCGTTTGCCTGGCGTTGATACTTGGACAAGCGGATGGAGAAAAAGGGTTATTGATGTAAGCGGTTTTCTTGCATCCGTTGGCATTTCGGTTTTCGCGGCATTTGAAAGCGTGAATATCTGGGCGCCGTTACTTGGCCCAATCGGGGTAACTTCACTGGCGGTTCTGGCCGGGTCATATGCCACCGATATCCGCGGCGTTAAAAGTCTTGCCCTAACCACCGATGAAGATTGCTCACGTTCCGAATGCGGGATATTCGGGGCGCTCTGGGCGGATGATTCCAAAGAGATCTATCCATCCTGGATCCGCGACGGATTTACCCGTTTGATCAACGCGCTTATAATCCGAGGCGGGCAGTCGGCCGGGGAATTTGCGATCGGGTTGAAATCATCGGGAGAGATAGGAGTTGATGAGTCTTACGAAAATATGGTCCCCATCTTGTCCAAAGTCCTCAAGTACAAACGCGGGGGCGGATTGACGAAAACTTTGGACCAGGAATTCGCGCGTCTGGTCAACGAGATGCGTAGAAATAAAGTCACAGCCACCGTCGGAGTCAAAGGGATATTGGGTCACGTCCGTTTTGCCACGGGCGGCAAGGTCACGAAAGAGGCATCGCACCCGCATATGGGAACCCAGGAAAAACATCAGGTATGGATATTGTCATATGGCCAGTGGGTTAAAAAAGTCATGAATATTTTTGTCGCCATCGGACATAACGGTGACAACGACATATGGAAGATCTGGGACCTTCGTTTGAACACGGCCCAGATGCGGGAACTATTTCCGGCGATGTTCCGTATGGAGAAGAAATTTAAAGTAGTCTCTAAAAGCAAAGATCCGAAGACAGGCAAAGACATCAAAGAAGTCAAATATGAGGCGCTTCCGCCGGGCGATTCACCGCCCTTGGCTTTACAG
>CAZLRE010000227.1:0-3210 GCA_964561885.1 uncultured Planctomycetales bacterium
CGCGCAATGCTACCTGGTCAAGGGTGATCAGAAGCGCTGCCGTGAGGAAATGGCAGAGTCTTTGAAGGCTTCGCCCGAGAATCTGCGCTCGTGGGGTTTGATCACCTACTATTCGCTGGCACGGGCGTCATTAACGGCCCAGTTGCGCCGGCGCATCATCAGGTATGAACCGGATAACGGATGAGATGAGATCGAGCATGATCAAAACTGCCTTAAAATCAAACGACAGGCCCGCCAGCAGGATCATTGATTATGTTTTGTTGACGGTGTTGGGCGTCGCCTGCCTGCAGTACGCGCAGTTTTACGGCAAATTGTTCGCACAGGCCCATATTCAATTCGCTGCACTGGGATTCCCGATTTTTGTCGGCGAGTTCATATTGGCAGGTTGTTTAGTCTTGATGGCGGTCCGGTTTTGCGTTTCACCGGCCCCATGGAACCGGTGGCACGGGGTTATCGCTGTTTACCTGGCTTTTGTTGTCGTTAAAGCGCTGGCCGGTTATTCCGAATGGGGAGCGCTGGCCTTCAGGGATGCGGCGATGTTCTATTATCCGCTCTTTGCCGTTATCGGTTATTTCTGTTATCGGTCCGAGTTTTTCAACCGCTGGATCATTTTGATCTGTTACGCGGTGTTGCTTTTTATGTTTTTCATGAAAAATACCAATGATTTCTGGCTGCCGGTCAGGATCGTCCTTGGTTTGGTTTTGGCGCTTCGTTTCCCGGATCGTCGGGTTGGTTTGGTCATGGCTGTCGTCATAATGGCTGCTATTCCTTATCGTTTTGTGATCGACACGGCCCGCATGATCATTCTTGGCCAATTTATGGGAGCGGTCTTTTTTATTCTGTCCTTCGGCATGACTGTCAAAAGGCAGTTGCGCGCCAAAGCATTGATGGCGGGTTGTGCGCTTATTATTTTCTTGGCATCCTACATTTTTTATTTTTCAGGTTATCGTCCGGCCCAGAATATATTCAATATTCCTAAGCTGATCGAACTGTTTGAAGAGCGTAACAGGGAGGTCAAAGAAAAACTCACTGATTTTAAGATGAGCAAGCCGCACGAGGTCCGGCTGTACAACCCTGACACGGAAGAGAATGGCAAGAAATCCGAGGTCTCGATCAAGGATATTGCGGTACGCCTTACGGAAACGGCCCTTCCATATCAGGGGGGGATGTCTCAGGGCGATCATAAACTTGGCAACTCATTGTTCCGTTTAATGATCTGGCAAGATCTCATCAAGGAGCTTTGGAAGGAAAAACCTTTGTTCGGATTTGATTTCGGCAAACCGTTTCGTTCCATCAGCGTCGAATCGACACGGGCCGCCTTGACCGAATGGACAAGAGACGGATGGATCGCGATCCATAATTCTTATTTGAACATGATCTACCGTGCTGGTGTCGTTGGCGTCGGATTGATCGTGGCGGTCGGCTTTATTTTTATTCGTATGGCTTTGATCTTCATTCGTACGAGAGATACCGCAGGTCTATTGTTGTGTTCGGGGCTGATCATTCTATTTGTGGCCTCATTTTTCGGAGTGATCCTTGAGCTGCCGTACACAGCGATCCCGATATGGTGTCTTTTCGGCATGACGATGTCCATGGCTTATCATAAAGATCTTCCGCAATTCGAGCGACCCGTTAAAAGGTGACCATTTCATGAAGATACTGATCGCCCATAATTTTTATCAAGTTCCAGGCGGAGAAGACGCGGTTGCGCGTTCAGAAGCCGCGATGCTGAAGTCTTTTGGCGAAGAAGTTGTGACCTATGAGCGGCACAATAATGAGTTTGAGAAATTCAATCCCGTCCAAAAGATCGCGCATTTTCTATCTTTAGCGCACAGCCGGTATTCCTACCGCCATTTGCGGGAAATCCTGCGCAAGCACCGTCCGGACGTAGCGCATTTTCATAACATCTATTATCTGCTGACGCCGTCGGTCTATCAGGCGTGCCGCGATGAGGGCGTGCCTGTGGTGCAGAGCCTGCATAATTACAGGATGATGTGTTCCAACGGATTGCTGTTCCGTGACGGTCATGTGTGCGAGGATTGCCTTACCAAGAATATCTGGGAGGGGGTCAAGCACAGGTGCTTCCGCGATTCGGCGGTGATGACCTTGCTTATGGCTTCCACCCTGGACCGACTTTGGAAAAAAGGCGTCTGGATCGATCACGTGGACTGCTACATTGTGGCCGCTCAATTTACCCGTCGTAAATATGTGGACCGCGGCATTCCTATCGAAAAGATCGTTTATAAACCGCATTTCATTGATCCCGCGCCCGAACGCAGAGATAAAGATGCCGGTTATGTTCTTTATCTGGGGCGCTTAAGCCAGGAAAAAGGCGTTGATGTGCTTTTGAAAGCCTGGGCGGCGCTTAAAGACATCCCTCTTAAGATCGCTGGAACAGGGCCGATGGAATCCTCATTGAAGAATTTTGTTGTCGATAACAGCTTGAGCCATGTTGAATTTTTGGGACAGCTGGGACCTGTTCAATGCCAGAATATGTTGCGGGAAGCCAAGGTCGTTGTTATCCCGTCGGTGTGTTATGAGAACTTCCCCCGCGTTGTCGTCGAGGCTTTTGCCTGCGGGGTCCCGGTGATTGCCAGCCGTTTAGGAAGTCTTCAGGAATTGGTCGAAGACGGCGAGACCGGCCTGTTGTTTAATCCGGGCGATGGCGCAGCCCTTGGGCGTGCGGTGCGTCTTTGTTTTGAGAACCGTCTTAAAGTCACCTACATGGGGGATAATGCCCGCAGGGTCTTTGAGGAGAAATATTCTGCGCGGGCGAATCATCAAAGACTGGTCGAGATTTACAAGGGCGTCATTGATCGCAAAGCGTCCTTTAAATCTCCAGCGTAACTCTTGAGATCGCCATGGCACTAAAAACCAAGAAATCATACCGGTTTTCGGCGCGAACATTATTCGATATCTATTGGATAATAGTTCTGATCGCTTATGTGGCCTGGAGGGCAGTTGTATTTTTAGAAAGAATCCAGTGAATTTGGCCCATTTGCCGACGGCAATGCTTGTTATCGGCTACCCTTTGTTTTGGGCCGAGATGTTTCTTGGCACGGCCCGCAATGGGATCACCCATGCGGCTGCGTGGTGGGTTTTTCTTTTTTTTGTTGCGTTCGTTATTTGGCTGGAGAAAAGGACGATCGTTGATTGTCTTGATCAATTCCGGAAGTCTTTCTTGAGCGAGGGGCGGTCTGTTCGGATCGC
>CAZLRE010000228.1:0-2407 GCA_964561885.1 uncultured Planctomycetales bacterium
AATCATCGAGGATCATCTCGACATGTTTGATAAGTTCGCCCGCCTGAATGGGCTTGGTCAGGAAGTTTTCCGCCCCCTGTTCATAACAGGCAATAATGTCCGTCGGGGCATCAACGCTGGTCAAAAAAAGGACCGGCACATCCTTGGTCGAAGCTGTGGTCTTGATGATCTTACAAACTTCGGGACCCTTCATGCCGGGCATCACAAAATCCAGCAAAACCAATTTGGGTTTTTCCTTTTGAACAAGAGGGATACCGTCCTCGCCGCTCACCGCGGTTAAGACCGTGTAGCCGCGCTTTTCCAAAACACGCTGAAAAAAGGTGCGGTTGGTCCCTAAATCGTCAATGACAACGATCTTGGTTTTTTTGCGCTCCTCCCGATGAGAGGAAAATAAATTCTTAAAGAAATCACCGAACATAATTTTTATAGTTTAAATTTGATTTATCCTAACGGAATCGCCCAAATGAGTCAAACATAAATTCAAAATACAACTTCCCTGCCCCGGCGGTAAAAAGCCTGTTGCGTTATTCTCCCGGGCCGGGCCTGTTGAACCTAACCCTTGCAAAGACATCGCTTTTTGATAATATACTCCCAACTTATGCTCACTCACCTTGTGATACAGAATTTCGGCCTGATCGATAAACTCTCGATCGATCTTTCCAAAGGTTTGAACATCCTAACCGGGGAAACCGGCGCAGGTAAATCCATCATCATTGACGCCCTTCGTTTTGTATTAGGCGAACGATTGGAATCCTCTCTTGTGCGCGACCCCAAACTGCCCTGCCTGGTCCAGGCATCCTTTGAACTGAATTCCAAAGAATTGCGCAACAGCCCGCTGTTTAACGATCATCTGGCCGAAGGCGAGAACGAACTGATCATCGAACGCGTTTATCAAACCGACGGCAAAAGCAGGATCAGGATCAACGGACTTGCGCTGACCCTGGGGCAGCTCAAAGACATCGGCAATCATCTCATCGACTTTCACGGCGCTCATGACCATCAAATGCTGCTTCAGGAAAACCAGCACATCCTCATGCTTGATAAGCTGGTCACGTGGGAAAATCTTAAGACAGAATACGCCGGATCATTTGCCGTCTACAGCCGCCTGCAGAATGAACTTGAAGAACTCTCCGATCTGGCCAAAACCAATCAGCGGGATGTTGAGCTGATCAAACACCAGATCAAAGATTTGGAACGCGCCCCCCTAGATGAAGCCGAATACCTGAAAACCGAACAGGAACAATCCCGTATCAACAATGTGGAACGGCTAAAATCCTGCGCTGAGGGGATCCTGGCCATTTTTGAAGATGAGGAAAACGGCATTGAAGGAATGCTGCGCAGATCGTTCGGCCCCTTAAAAACTCTTAATCAGATCGATGAATCAACCGCTCATCTGGCTGAGACACTAACCGCCGCCCAGGACAACACACAGGAATTCATCAACAGCCTGCGCAGTTACAGCGACAGTCTTTCCTTTGATAACGAAGAGGCCGCGGCCATCAACGCCCGTTACGACATTTATCAGGACATCAAACGCAAATACGGCCCTTCATTAACTGACGCCAAGAACTTTTATGATGAGATCAAGTCCCGTTTCGAGAAAATTGATAACCTGGAACACAATGATTCCGAACTGCGCAAGAAGATCGAGGAACAAAAAAAAGATCTTATAAGGGTCGCGCAAAAGATGACTAAAAAGCGGCAGGCCGCCAGCCTCCAGCTTAAAGAAACGATCGAAAAGGAACTCAAGGAACTCGGCATCAACCATGTCGCGTTCGAAGCCCGGTTAGAAAAAACAGAGCTCTCCAAGGACGGACAGGAAAAGGTCGTGTTTTTCATCAGTCCTAACGCCGGCGAGGCATTAAAACCGCTGGCGCAGATCGTCTCATCAGGAGAGGCGGCACGCGTCATGCTGGCGCTTAAAAAAGCGCTCATTAAGGTGGACGCCATTCCCGTTCTCATTTTTGATGAGATCGACGCCCAGATCGGCGGACGGTTGGGAACCATCACCGGCAAGAAACTCAAAGAATTATCCCAAGACCGCCAGGTCCTTTTGATCACCCATCTTCCCCAGATCGCGTCGTTTGCCGACATCCACTTGAAGATCTTCAAGACCGTCAAGGCCGGACGGGCCATGACCCAAGTCATCCCACTTGATGAAGACGGCCGGGTCAAAGAGATCGCTGAGATGATGAGCGGTAAGGCTGAAACGGCCATATCCATCTCGCATGCCCAAACTATGCTCAAAGCTGCGCAGAAATGAACAGAGCTCTCGAATGACACGAATCAGGACGAATGGCACGGATCGCTATGTTTTAATTTGTATTTTTTCTTCTCCTATGTTATAAAGTTTTCTGTTTTACTTATTGTTTGACCAAGATCCCCCACTTGAGTGCATTTCCAAATT
>CAZLRE010000228.1:2417-3187 GCA_964561885.1 uncultured Planctomycetales bacterium
AAACATTCTCACTAGGCAAATCATTGGCTGCTGCTTTGAGATACACAACCTGTTAGGCCCCGGTTTTGATGAAAGAATCTATCACAAGGCTTTGGTCGAGATATTCAAGAAGAATTCTATAGGCTTTGAATCGGAAAAAACATATACTATTTTTCTAAACGAACAAAGAATCGGGTCTAAAAGATTGGATTTAGTTGTTGAGAATAAAATTATTGTTGAAATAAAAGCAGTCAAAGGTTATCTACCCGAGATATTCCGACAACAATTGATCTCTTATCTTAAGACAACACATATGGCTGTGGGATTACTTGTCAATTTTGGTAATACACGCTGCACGGTTAAGCGATATCTGAATGATCCGCCCATCCGTGACATTCGTTAACATTCGTGTCATTCGAAAAGGAGTTTAATTATGAAACGTATCGGCGTCTTAACTAGTGGTGGCGACTGCGGCGGCTTAAACGCGGTCATCAAAGGCGCGGCGGCCATGGCCAATGCCCACGGAGTTTCCTGCTTTGTCATCCCCAACGGTTATGCCGGGCTTTACAATCTCATCGATTTCGATAAACTCACCCAGCTGACTCCCGAACGTCTGGATAAGATCGAGGCTAACTTGGCCGGTTCAGAGGCCGGACACTCCAGGGTCAAGATCAAAAAGATCGATGATGCCGACAAATACAAACGCATCAAACAAGGTCTGGATAAATTTAAAATTGATGGGCTTGTTATTTCTGGCGGGGATGATTCCGGAAGCGTCATGGTCGACCTTC
>CAZLRE010000229.1:0-652 GCA_964561885.1 uncultured Planctomycetales bacterium
TGATCTGACCAAAGAAGATCTCAAACGCGTCGGGATATTCATGGGAAATGCCATCGGCGGCTGGCTATATGCCGAGACTGAATTGCGCGATCTTTATATTGAAGGACGCGAAGGGGTGAGTCCCTTTATGGCCTCCGCCTGGTTCCCGGCCGCGCCTCAAGGCCAGATATCCATTCATTACGGCATTAAAGGATTTTCCAAAACCGTTGTGGCTGACCGCGCGAGTTCTTTGATGGCCATTGGTTATGCCGCGCGCACGCTCCAGGCAGGCAAGGCGGATCTTATTTTGGCCGGAGGCATGGAAGCGCCGGTGACCCCATACGCATTATTGTGCTGTAACACATCAGGTGTTCTGTCCCAGCGTAATAGTGATCCGAAGAGAGCTTACCGTCCGTTCGACAAGAACCGTGACGGTCTGGCCATTGCCGAAGGCGCGGGTGTGTTGATCCTGGAGCCGCAGTCCCGTGTTGAGAAATCAAAAAAGAAAGTTTATGCCTATATCATCGGCTACGGTTCAACCACCGACGGGGTTGACCGCATCGATCCTTCCAACGACGCAACACAGCTGGCGCGCGCCATTGAGATCGCATTAAAGGATGCGGGGCTGGAACCTAAAGATATTGATTACATTTGCGCTGACGGCGCCGGAACG
>CAZLRE010000229.1:662-3183 GCA_964561885.1 uncultured Planctomycetales bacterium
CTCGACGGGAAGCTGATGTATACCGGACTCGTGCGGGATATTACCGAGACCAAGGCCATCAAACAGGTGTTCGGAGAATATGCCAAGAAAATTCCGGTCTCTGCTCCAAAATCCATTTACGGCAATATGCTCGGCGCTTGCGGTGCCTTGGATGTGGCGACGACGGTTCTGGCGATGGAGCACGGCATGATCCCGCCAACGATCAATTATCAGACGCCGGACCCGGAGTGTGATCTTGATTATTGTCCCAACAAAGCGCGGGCGAAGAATATCAAAAATGCACTGATCATCAACCGCGGCCGCGGGGGGATCAATTGCGTGTTGGTGTTACAAAAGAATTAGAGTCCACAGTCAGAGGTCCGAAGTCCGAAGGAAAATTCAACTTTTTTCACTTCAGACATCTGACGTCAGACCAGCTAACAGGAGGCCATAGTGACCACACAAAACCAAACATCCTTCGAAGAAAAACTTAAAGGCGTTTTGAAAAAAGTCCTGGATATCAAGGAAAGCGAGATCATTCCCGGCGCCAAGCTGGATGACTCACTCGGTATTGATTCCACCGAAATGGTGGAGATCTCGGTTGCCATCAAAAAAGAACTGGGCGTGCAACTTAAAGATAATGAACTTAAAAAGACCCATTCGTTCAGTGAGATCGTCGAGATATTAAAGACAAAGGTTTGACCGTATTTTAAGGATTCTCGATGGCAATGCTGCAGGGCAATGTTAAAAAATCAGACCCGAAATACTTTACGAACTTGAAATTGACCGGTATCAAAGTTGAAGAATTTTCCTTCGCGTTGCTGTTTGGATTCAACAAGCAGATGGATGTCACAACTCACTGGGAGTTGGTGGATATTAAAGACAATAAGATCATCGACCGCGGCATGGCGCACAAGATCCGCGAACAGCTCTTGTTGTTCAAATTGATAGGGGCCAAACTTGTGAAATTCACCAAAGACCCGTTTTTAGCTGAGCTTTATTTTGATAATGATCTGAAACTCATCGTGTATTGAGGTTTTCATGCTTCAGGCCACCATCAAGAAATCAGATATCAGTTTATTTGTGGGCCATACGCTTGCCAGCATCCGTGTCAGTGAATATGTCATCTCATTGTTCTTCGGCGCTGACATGCAGTTAGACATTACCACCCATTGGGAGCTGGTGCATCCTCAGACCAACGCGCTCATCGACCGGGCAATGTCGCCCAAACTTCGCGAGCAGTTCTATCTTTTGAAATTGATCGGCAGCAAACTTGTCGGCTTTACCAAAACGTCGTATCAGGTGGAGCTTGTCTTTGATAACAATCTTAAACTAATTGTTTATTGAAAGCGTCTTATGACCACCGCTTTGACATCAGAGAAAAACCCGCAGATCGCTCAGATGGAGGCGGACAACAAACGTTTGTTCGTCCTGGGGATGTCGCAATTGATCTTTACTCTAGCTCTGTTTCTTGTTGTCTGGATAAACGGCGCCCACATTGACAATTTTATGGGTGACGGAGGGCCGTGGGGCCGTCCGGCGCTGCAAAGCCTGGATGCGATCGTTCCTGAGACCGCGCGCGAGGCACATATCCTGTCGATCGTCCGCGGCATCATTCCGCTGGGCATCGTGGCGGTTAAAAATTCGTTCATTTATTCAACGCTCATGTGGCTTTTGGTTATGAGCCTTTTGATCATCGGTTTTGCCGTCTATCAGAAAAAACAGCTGGATATTGTCAAAGGAATATTAAAGACATGAAGATCATTGATCTAAGTTTGCCCATTGACGACACCCTGGTTGAAACGCATGATGCCAAAATCGAACGCATCACGCACGCGGCCGGTGTTGAGCATTTTAACTGGGTGGTCATGAACAAACAGCCCGGGGGGCAGGAACGTTTTGACAAGGGAGAGCGTGTCGCCACCAAAGAAGAGATCCCTGACGGAGAAATGCTCTCCTTGGAGATCGTCAATTCTTCGGTGCACATGGGTTCTCATGTGGATGCGCCGTTCCATTACGGTTCCACCTGCGAAGGCAAGCCGGCCAAGCAGATCATGGATGTTCCCTTGGAATGGTGTTACGGTCCGGGTGTTGTTTTGGATTTCACACATTTAAAATTCCCTGATGCCATCGGTAAAAATGAGGTCGAGGCGGCGCTTAAGAAGATCAACTACACGCTTCAACCGATGGACATCGTGCTTTTCTATACCGGAGGCGACAAGCTTTTGGGAACGGATGATTACGTCAATAAATATGTGGGCTGCACAACGGATGCTGTTGAATATCTTCTGGATCGCGGCATCAAGATGATGGGCATCGACACGATCGGTCTGGACCGTCCGTGCTTTCTCATGTTCAAAGAATTTTTAACGACCAAAGACAAAAGCAAGATCTGGCCGTGCCATTTCCTGGGACGCCGTCGGGAATATTGCCATATGGAGCGTTTAGGTAATTTGGGTGCGATCCCCAAACCGTTCGGATTCACCGTTTCCTGTCTGCCGGTTAAAGTCAAAAACGCCGGTGCCGGTTGGTCGCGCGTTGT
>CAZLRE010000230.1:0-3176 GCA_964561885.1 uncultured Planctomycetales bacterium
ATGTCATCCGGATTTTGAACATAAACAATGACCTCGAAACGCCCCTGGAGTTCTGCGATCGGAAAATTCAACGTGACCGTTCCCTGCCGTTGCAGGGGAACCGTCTTAAATTCCCTGACGACATGGTCGTTCTTTAAGACCCTTCCCTTGTTCTCTCCGGCATTAACACGCGTTTCAAACCCGGATTCTGTCAGCGCAAAATGAATGACCGCGCCGGTCTCCAGGCGGTCGCACTCATAAGACACTTCGACCTGTTTATGATCGCGCTTGGCAACATTGAGTATTAAGCTGTTGGTCGCGGGGACCTCCTGATAGATCTTGATGAACCGTCTGGCCCTGCCGCGCTCGGAACCGATGAACGCCTGGCGGCCGTTGATGATCATCTGCGGAGTATACGTCGAGGCGGAGGCCAACGCCTTGGAATATTTATATTGCCGCTGGGTGTATTCCGGATTACTAAACGGGTCCTTCCACCCCAGATAGTCCCAATAATCGACATGAAAACCCAGGAAATACGCGCGGGAATTATTGTCTTTGGATTGTTTGGCCAATTGATTAAAAACTTCATCCGCCTCAGGACAACTGGAGCATCCCTGCGAGGTGAACAATTCCACAACAGCGAACGGCGGGTTCGCCCAAACCAGCGGGGAGGACAAGACCAGCGCGAAGAACACCCCCATAAACAAAAAGTAGAGCGGTCTCACTTGGATTCCTTACCCCAGATCTTCTCGAAGAACCGGTCGCGGCCGGAACCCTGATGATAGGCCTCATAACGAAAGGAATTTTTCTTGTAATATTTCTGGTGATATTCTTCGGCCGGATAGAATTCCGACGCCATAACGATCTCAGTGACGATAGGTTTCTTGAATTTACCTGAGGCACCCAACTGAACCCTGGATTCCTCGGCTAAGCGTTTTTGTTCCTCATTATGATAAAAGATCGCGGTGCGGTATTGCGTGCCCCGGTCAAAGAACTGCTGGTTTTTGGTCGTGGGATCGATATTGCGCCAGTAGATATTCAAAAGCTTCTCGTAGGAAACTTCCTTCGGGTCATACACGATCTGGATGGCTTCGGCATGGCCCGTCTTTCCTGACGTGACTTCTTCGTATGTGGGGTTTTTCGTCTCTCCCCCGGTATATCCTACGGTGGTCGATTGAACGCCCTTGAGTTTGTCGAAGAACGGCTGCATGCACCAGAAACAACCGCCGGCGAAGGTGGCTTTTTCTAAGGTTTCTTGTGGCGCGGCATCATCGGAACGGGCGATGCCTGAAAGGAACAACAACAAAACGCACAACACAATGTTTAATCGCATATTATCCTTGGTAGGGGCAAAGCGCTGTGCCCCTACGCATTATTTTTCATCCGGAACAAATTTCAGCGCCACCGAATTGATGCAATAGCGTTTCCCCGTCGGAGGCGGACCGTCGTCAAACACATGCCCTAAATGAGCTTCACAGCGGATGCAATGGACCTCAACGCGCTGCATGCCGAAGGTGTTGTCTTTGGTGTAACCGACATTCGCCTGGTCAATGGGTTCCCAAAAACTCGGCCAGCCGGTGCCGGATTCGAATTTCGTTTTGACCCCGAAGAGATCGGTCCCGCAGCCCACGCATTTATAGACCCCTTTTTTGTGACCTTTGGTGGGCAGACCGCAGAACGCGCGTTCCGTGCCGTGTCCGCGCGTTACTTTAAACTGCTCGGGCGTCAGCAATTTCTTCCACTCGGCATCAGACTTTACGACCTTCTCAACTTCCACATAATCATTCTTGGCTGCGTCAAAGACACGGACAGTCCCTTCTTTGGGGGCGTTCATGGCGTCACCTCGTGATTGGTCAGGCGATAGAAAAATAAAGATGCATGATAAAACAACGATAAACCAGCGCATGTGATCTCCTACGGACTTTCTTCAAATGTTATATCCGCCTGTTTGGCCCAGGTTTGCAGGGAGCCTTCGAAATCTTCCATGGACACCGCGCCCTCGACACGAGCCTCTTTGACCTCATTGCCGCTGCGGTCTAAAAATAAGACCGTAGGAAGACCGATGAGCTCATATTGCTCTAGCAGTTTGGCGGCCACAGGCTCTTCCAGGTCGGTAGCATCCACGCGCAGGGCCACGACCTGCTTGAGTTTGGCCTGGATCGCGGGACGTGAGAACACATTGATGTCCAGCTCATGGCATCCCAGACACCATTCGGCAAAGAAATCAATGATCACGGGCTTTTGTTCGGAAACCGCTTTTTGGAATTTCTCTTCAGTGAACGGCTGCCAGATCTCGACCCGTCCGGGTTTGGGTATCTGCCAATGCAATGCCAAGGCCAGATAAAAGACCGCAAACCCGATGAGAATAACGCCAAATATCCTCTCCACCCAGATGAGCCACTTGCCCGCTTTGGGAAGTTTGGTGATCAGAGAGGAAAAAGTTCCCAGGATCAGATACGGCAGTCCCATGCCTAATGAAAAAATGAAGAATGCCGTAAAACCAAATTTAGGGTCCCCGTTATTGGCCACCATCGCAAGCAGCCCAAGGACCGGCGGGCCGATGCACGGCGCCGCAAAAACCCCGACCAGCATTCCGGAAACAAACATGCCGACAAAATTCAATTTACGTAACGGATTAAGACGGTTGAGCCACACATTAGGAACATTGATCTGAAAAACACCGAGCATGGACAATCCGAGGCCGAACATCAAGACCGCGACCAATCCCAGGACCCAGCTGTTCTGCAATGCCGCGCCGAAGAGCTTTCCGGTCGATGCCGCGAAATATCCCAGAGAACTGTACATGACCGCAATGCCCAGCACATATAAAGCCGCCTTACCGAAGGAATGCGCGATCGTCTCTCCCTCTTTCGGCTTAAACAGCGCGGAGGTGACAGTCAGCATCGGATAAACGCACGGCGTGAGATTGACGGCCAGGCCGGTGAGAAAAAAACCTGAGAATTCGATAAACATAACAACTCTTTCTTAGAGACCGCCTGCGCACCCCCGGGGTGAGGAGACGGTCAAGTCTGTCAAGAATATCACTGATCAGCTTGGACGGATAGCATATTTTCCTGAACCTGCGCAGATCAGGGCGATGAACACGGCCGCCATTTCCATCGCGTGCGCTGACTTAAACAAAGGATCGCCGTCGGTGATGTGATGTGGCTGACAACCAGCAGCTTGGTGCGCGGCGT
>CAZLRE010000231.1:0-1668 GCA_964561885.1 uncultured Planctomycetales bacterium
AATTGGCCACCTTAAGCGCGATGGTTTTCGCCTGTTTGAAATCCTTAGCGCCGTCGACATGGATCTCGATGAATTTGGTCGCTCCTTCGCCGTCTAAAACGATCTTCTTGGAAAGGTCGATACAGACATGATCAAGCGCTTGACAGAACGCATCAAAATCTTTGCCCGGCTTTGCGATCGTTTTATTGTTGGCGAGACCGTTGGCCATCAAGGTCACCATGTCATTCGTGCTCTGGCATCCATCGACTGTGATCGCGTTAAATGATTTATCCGTGGCGTTCTTAAGCGCAATCTTTAACATCTTGGCGCTGATCGCCGCATCCGTTGTAATAAATCCCAGCATGGTTGCCATATTCGGCTCGATCATACCGGAGCCTTTACCGCAAGCGCCGATCGTGACTTTCTTTCCACCGATAGGAACCGTGACGGCAATTTCCTTAAGTTTCAGATCTGTCGTCATAATGGCTTGGGCAAATTTAAGCCCACCGCTGACATTCAACCCTTTGACCAGAGCTGGAACAGCATCCACGATCTTATTATAAGGAAGCTGTTTGCCGATAATTCCTGTTGATGTCACCAACACATGACCAGCAGAAACCCCAAGCTCCTTGGCCACTATTTCAGTAGAACCTTCCGCATATTTGAGACCGAACGCTCCGGTGTAGCAATTAGCATTCCCGCTGTTGACGATGACCGCGCGGGCAATGCCCTTTTTGATCTTGCGCATGGTCACCAATAAAGGCGCAGCTTTAATTGAATTCTTCGTAAAGACACCGACGGTGACCGCGGGTATCTCTGAATAGATCAACCCCAGATCCAGCTTCCCCGAACGTTTAATACCGCAAAAGAGCCCGTTGGCTTGATAGCCCTGTGGGGCAGTGATACCGCCTTTGATGACGTTCATAACAAACCTTCTGTCTCTTTAAATCCGCACATGATATTCATGTTCTGAACCGCCTGTCCGGCAGCTCCCTTGATCAGATTATCGATCGCTGAAGTGACCACGATCAACCGTTGGTCAGCGCTCACGGCAAGGCCTATATCGCAGAAATTCGTCCCTACCACATGCTTTGTTTCAGGCTGAGTTCCCGCAGGTAAAACACGGACGAACGGCTCTGTCTTATAAAATTTCTTGTACAGCGTATGAACATCCTTAATCGACATCGGAGATTTCAGTCGCACGTAGATCGTCTCCAGAATCCCGTGATTGTTCGGTATCAAATGCGCGACAAACGTCACATCAACCGGCGATGAGGAGATCTTGGACAAATATTGATCGATCTCCGGCGTATGCTGGTGTTCGAGGACCTTGTAAGCCTTAAAATTCTCATTGACCTCCACGAACATCAGGCCGGGAATGGATTTTTTCCCAGCACCGGAAACCCCTGATTTGGCATCGATGATAATGGAATCGATCTCTTCCCGTCCGGTAGCAACCAGAGGCGTCAACCCTAAGATCGCAGCGGTCGGATAACACCCGGGATTGGCGATAAGCCGGGCCTTCTTGATCCTCTCACGGAACAATTCCGGCAACCCATAAACAGCTTTGGATAAAAGCTTGGGCTCAACATGCTCATGGCCATACCACTTCTTATATTCACTGCTTTTGCTCAGCCGGTAATCCGCGCTCAGGTCAATAACACGTTTTCCTGCTTTCAAAAACTTTCC
>CAZLRE010000231.1:1678-3176 GCA_964561885.1 uncultured Planctomycetales bacterium
CGCTATGCATGGATTCGGTATGAGGCAATGCCAAAAAAATGACATCACACGCCTCAGATGCTTTCTTCACATCAAATTTCTCACACACAAGATGCGTCCGGTTACGCAGATCCGGCCAAATATCTTCCAAAGGACCTGTTGTATTATTGGCCGCAACATAGGAAATGCGAACATTCGGATGCTGCAAAAGAACGTCCGCAACCGCCTTGCCTGAATAACCGCTGATACCCACAATTCCCGCTCGGATCATAGCCCCTCAAAGGTTTTCTTCGTCGATAAATGGTTCAAAAGAATAGAGTTATCCTAAATGAAAAAGCCTATCTCGTCAACGCTTTTAGAAGGAGATAGGCTCTTTAAAACTGAACTGATATTTAAAAGTTTAACGTTTAACCCACTGGAATTTCTTGCGTGCCCCCTTCTGTCCGGGTTTCTTTCTTTCTTTTTCTCTGGGGTCTCTGGTGAGGCATCCGGCTTTTTTCAAAGTTGGACGGTTGGCCAGATCACATGTCAACAACGCACGCGAAATACCTAATTTAATGGCGCCAGCCTGGCCGGTTGACCCGCCGCCTGCGACTTTGACATCCACGTCAAATTTAGTTTCCATATTGGTCAGCTTCAATGGGGTCAAAACCATGATCCGGTCGGTTTCCCGCGGAAAATAATTCGTGAATTCCCGTTTGTTGACCGAAACGATCCCTGTGCCGGGCATCAATGTGACGCGGGCAACGGAACTTTTGCGACGACCTGTGGCTCCATATTTCACAACTTCTACCATATGATCATGACTCCTTATTTGACTTGCAGAACGACTGGATTTTGAGCGGCATGCGGGTGTTTATCACCGACATACACACGTAATTTCTTCAATACTTTTGAACCTAAGGGACCGCTAGGGATCATACGTTCAACTGCCAAACGCATAACTGTCTCAGGACGCTTCTTAAGCATATCCCCTAAAGCCACAACGCGTTTACCAGACGGAAATCCGGTATAGCGTTCATAAATCTTATCTGTCATCTTTTTGCCGGTGACCCTGATCTTCTCAGCATTGATAATGATGACCGTATCCCCTGTATCCACATGGGGCGTATAGATGGGTTTATGTTTGCCGCGAAGGACAGCAGCCACGCGGGCAGCCACCCTGCCTAAGATCTTATCTTTGGCATCGACAATATAACACTTATGTTCAACTTGATTTTCTTTGGCAACGTATGTTTTCATCACAACTTCCTCTGGTTCGACATATTTAGTCAATATCAAAATGAGACCGAATTATAACATTTTCTGTTTGCTTGTCAACTATTCATTTTCTTGCACCGCACTCTAAACTAATTTAAGAACCGCCAGTGATTTGATTTGTTTTTAATGGCGCATTTGATATAATCCGAATGTTTTTAAATGGTTGGGAAATCTCGATTTTAGCTTAAATCAACTTCGGATTCTTAACTTCCTAGCCAAAACATAACACCCAAAACATCACTTTAATAATATGCCAATT
>CAZLRE010000232.1:0-3156 GCA_964561885.1 uncultured Planctomycetales bacterium
ATATCGCCGAGGATGTCATCTACATCGTTGAAGCGCGTGTCGTCAAGCATCATATGGAGCAGGCCGAGGGTATATGAGTGTTTTTGAGCAGATCGACGTTGCGACGCTTCGTGACTGGTTGAATCAAGGCGGTGTAACGGTTGTGGATATCAGGGATGAAGGATCATTTGAGGAGGAACACATCCCCGGGGCCATTTGTCTGCAGAAGGAAAATATAGAATCGTTCATCGGGCGGGTTGACAAAAATAAACCGCTCGTTTGTTACTGTTATCACGGCATCAGCAGTCAGTCTGCCGCGCAATATTTTATCGATCGGGGTTTTAAAAAGGTTTACAGTATGGCGGGTGGTTATGAACAATGGAGATGTTTAGTATGACCGTACGAAATTCTGTAAAGTCAGTATTCCTTAGATTTTCTGCCTTGTGTTTGGCGGTGCTGATGGTTTTGTGTCCGGTTTTTGCGCTGGCTGAATCTTTCGAGGAAATGTATGGCCCGGAATTAAAATCCATTCCCTATGCCTACAGGGTCCGCTACGCCAATGAATACGGCAAGGCCTGGAGTGAGGCCACATACGATGAGCGTTCTCAATTTCTGGATTTGGTGTATCAGGAAGAATTTCAGGAAGCGATCGCGAATGAAAACCTGGAAAACCAAGAGACAATGATCGAGAACCAGAAACAGATGCAGCGTGAAGCCGAGAGAGTGGCTGAAGAGCAGAGAGAATTAGATAAGGAATTAAGAAAGAACGATCAGAAGGTTCAAGCGCAGATGAAGAAGTATGAATTGCAGATGAAATCAATGGAACAGAAGCAAAAGATCTTGAATATGCGATATCAGCAATAACGTTTAAACCCGGTCGTCAAAGATGTTTTCCTGGCAAATCCCGCTGTATAGATCAAATCACCCATCATGACAGAACCAAAATTTGTTTTTAACGTCCATGCCGTTGTTTTTGACATGGACGGTGTCATCACCGACACGATGTCCTATCACATGAGAGCCTGGCGGGAAGTTCTTTTGCGGCACGGCTTGGCGGTCATGAAAAACGACATTTATAAGCGTGAAGGTCAAAAGGGACTTGATAGTCTTAAGGAGATATTTAAAGATTACGAAAAGCCTTTTGATCTTGCGCTGGGCCGGAAGATCCTTCTGGAAAAGGAAGAGCTTTTCAAAAAGATCGTTAAAAAGCGTTTTATCGCCGGGTCGAGGTCCTTTTTAAAAGAGCTTAAACGCAGAGGATTCAAATTGGCGCTTGTCACCGGGACCGCGCGTCATGAGGTGCATAAGACTTTACCGGATGAGATCTACGGGCTTTTCGACGCGGTTGTCTGCGGTTGTGATGTTCAAAACGGCAAACCGCATCCGGAACCTTACCGCACAGCCCTTAAGAAATTAAAGCTCAAGCCGAGCCAGGCTGTTGTCATAGAGAATGCGCCTTTCGGCATACAGTCTTCCAAAGCGGCTGGCATGCGGTGTCTGGGGCTCGAGACATCCTTGCCCGGGGATTTTCTAACTCAAGCAGATGTTGTCTTTAGTTCCTATAAGCATCTTAAACAGCACGCTGAATTCAGCAACCTATGAACATCAAACGGATATTCATTCTTTATAAGGTAAGCGCTTATTCCATTTATTTCGAGCGTTCTGGGAGTTCCTTCCGTTCTAAAGGCAAGGTTTCTTCACGGGAGATCAGGCGTTTTCGGATGATCCATGACACGCATCATGAGTGCCTGCGTGAAGTTGAGCGCATCGTCAGGCAGGAAGGTATTGCATACAGGAAGGTCTGTCGCGGGGAAGCTTATAGGCCATCAGACCACGATCTTGTCGTGACGGTGGGTGGAGACGGAACGTTCCTGGAGGGTGCGAGAATGCTCAAGAAACAGATCATTCTTGGGGTCAATTCCGATCCCACGTGGAGCGTCGGGCGGTTCTGTTGCGCTACCGAGAAGAATTTTCGCGAAGTTCTATCGTGCCTTATCGCTGGTGAAGGGAGTGTGAGGAAATTCCCGCGTCTTGAAGTCCGTGTTTCCGGCAGGAAATATAATGTGCTTAACGATATCTTATTCGCCCATGACAATCCTGCGGCCATGAGCCGATATGTCCTGGAGATCGCCGGAAGAAAAGAGGTGCAAAAAAGCTCCGGTGTCTGGGTTTGTGCTGCAGCGGGTTCATCCGGCGCGATGAAATCAGCAGGCGGGGTGCTTGTGCCTCCGACGAAGGAGATCATTCAATACCGTCCGAGGGAACTTTATGTTTGGCAAAGAAAGAATCAGTATTTATTGACCGGAGGTATCTTGAAGGGAACTCCGAAGATGAGGATAACCTCGATGATGCGTGAGGGTTTTGCTTTCTTGGACGGTTCCCATGTATCTTTGCCGGTGGGGTTCGGGGAATCGATTGATATAGGTATTTCCAAACATCCTTTGAACGTGGTTTGCCGGTCATGAAGGCCGTTCTATTGATCAGCCACGGCAGCCGTTCTTCTGCGACCAAACGAGAGGTCTCGGAATTGGTCGAACGTTTGCGTAGAGCCAAGGCTGGGGAGATCGTTGAATATGCCTTTCTGGAATTGGAATCGCCAAGCATTCCTGAAGGCATTGATATCTGTGTTGGGAAAGGTGCTACACAAGTGACGGTGCTTTTGAATTTCCTTAATTCGGGACGGCACGTGGATGTGGACATTCCTGAGATCGTCGCCGAAGCCCAGAAAAAGCATCCAGCCATACCCATCTTGATCACCAAGCCCGTGGGTCAGCATCCGGATATTGAAAAGCTGTTCCTGGATCTTCTTTAAGTAAAGTTATGATGACATCGTCATTTGCCAAGACACTCACCGCTTGGTACCGTAAGAATGCCCGCGATCTTCCCTGGCGGCGCACCAAAGATCCCTACAAGATCTGGATATCCGAGATCATGCTGCAGCAGACGACCGTTGCTGCGGTGATCCCTTATTTTGAAAAATGGCTTAGTTCTTTCCCGACGGTCGAACATCTTGCCCGTGCGCCTTTGCAAAAGGTCCTTGCCCAATGGCAGGGGTTGGGTTATTACAATCGTGCCAAAAATCTCCATCGTTCGTCTCAATTGATCGTCAGTGATCATTCTGGAGAAATCCCGGATGATCCTGTGGTTATCCGCAAGCTTCCCGGGTTCGGTCCATAC
>CAZLRE010000233.1:0-3153 GCA_964561885.1 uncultured Planctomycetales bacterium
AACAATCCGCTGGTCATCACATCCCACACACCGGAATTAAGCCCGTAATAGGTGATCGGTTTGAGCCGCTCCTTCTGGGTCAGAAATTGCGCGCCGTGCAGCGTCCGTCCATGGTAGAGCCAGCGGACATCCTGGGAATCCACCACCTGATGGATGCCGTAATAATTACGCATCTTCCAGGACGAATCCGTGGCTTTGCGGTCCCACATCTTTTCCTGCAGAGGCGAGCTCAGAACAAGGACCGCAAGCGCCGCAACAACGCCGTAACGGTACTTCGACAAATAAAAATAGGACGCCCACGTCAGGACGAACAGGACGATGACCGCGATCGGATTAAAACGCTCAAAGAAAGCGCTCCAGACAAAATACAGAATGTTCACATAGATCAGTATCCTTAACAACCTGGATGAAAAACGGGCCTCCCGGTTCCGGTCGATCATAGCGGATGCCACCACCACAAGCGCGAAAAGATATTCGATCATGGAGTTGGAAACAAGCGGGATGATCCAGGTGGTAAGGATACCGCCCACAAAACTGCCGAGGGAAATGAAAAAATAAAAGGACGTGAGATTCCCGTTCTCCCCGGGTTTGGAACGGATCAGTTCGTTCTGGCAGTACATGCACACATAAAACAAAATGCCCAGCAGACATAAGAACTCAATTAACGGCGGAAGGTTATATTTCTGGATAAAGAAATAAAAGATCGCGGAAATTCCGATGACCGGCGCGACATGACGCGCCATCCACGGCGGATACCAGGGCGTCTTTTTGAAGTTCAGAACGAAGGACAAGAGATATATGCCCAGCGGAAATATCCAGAACAGCGGCACCGGCGGAAGTTCATAGGTGATGAGGTTGTTGACCGAAAGAAACGCCATGGACCCGCCCGCGCCGAGCAGGAGCCAGCGGATGACAGACCTGCGCTCAACCGGTTTCGGTGTTGAGGCCTTGCCGGCGGCATCATCGACCGGAATTAAAAAGAACGCCGCCGCGTTAAGCGCGATCAAAACCAGATACAAAACCCGCCAGATGGCGACCTGCACCGGAATATCCAAGAAAAGCTCGATCAGAAATGGATAACTTAATAACGCTGCGAACGAACCGAGGTTGGAAACAGCATAAAGCGTGTAGGGATTCAGCCGGGCGGAAAGTGTTGAACGCGAAAGCCACATCTGGGTGACGATGCTCATGGTGGAAAGCACAAAGAACACTGGCCCGATGGTCAAAGCGAGCCTGAAAAAGACATCCACCACCAGCGCGATCGACGGATCTGCGACAATAGGCTTTAATGCCCTGCCCGGGAAAAATAAGAGCGGGAAAAGCAGAAACCCCAAATGAACAAAGCGATAGCGCGCCAATCCCAGCTGCGCGATCAAACGGTGGGACGACCAATAGCCCAAAAGCAGCACGGCCTGAAAAAAAACAATGCTCGCCCCCCACACCAGATAACTGCCGCCGTAGGCCGGCAAAAAGATCTTGGCCATGATAAGCTCGATGGCGAACAACAAAAACGCGGCCAGAAAGGTGATCGAAACTAACAGAACATTTCCCATAAGCCATCCCTTATGTGCTTACTTTTTCCTTCGCATCAAAAGCATCAAAGAATTGCTGAATGCTTCGGTCAACCAATACATGATGCCGGCCGACGGGCTGTTTGAGAACGATGCCCTCCAGCGTCGTGCACCGGCTTAAGGCCACATACAATTGTCCGTGCGCGAACGTTCCGCGCCCAAGGTCGAGCACCACCTTATCGAATGTCTTGCCCTGCGATTTGTGGATGGTGACCGCCCAGGCGAGCTTCAGCGGGAACTGAGAGAAATATCCGATCACCCGCGAACTCAGCGATTCGATCTCTTCATCATAATAGAACTGAAATATCTCCCAGGTGAAACTCGGCACATCCACCTTGGTCCCGTCAGCGAACCGGACCATGATGATGTCCTTGCCGTCGGGATCGCTATGGATCTCAACGACCTTGCCGATCGTGCCGTTGACCCAGCGCTTTTCAGGGTCATTGGTGAGCATCATGACCTGCGCGCCTTTCTTAAGCTCCAGGACCTGCTGGGTCGGCAGGTTCTTCTGCTCAAATTGGCCGGAAACAGTTCCGTTGTAACGAAAGATCTCACCCGGCAATTGAGATAATTTATCGATATTGATCCTCTCGGCCAAATCATTGGTGGTCGTCAGCGACACCGAGAATTCATCGTCATCATGACCGGCGGCGGATTTAAGATACCGCGCGTTTAATGTCTTAAGATCATCCGCGCTCAGGGTGTTGTGCCGGATGGCATTGAGGATACGGATGAACTCTTCGTCCTTCTGCCGGTAGATCTCTTTAAGCTCAAGGATCTTGAAGTCAAAGTTCTCAAAAACCCTGGCGCCGAAAAAGTAAGGTGTTTTATAAAGCGTTTTGAAGATCCCCCCTTCGCTGTTGCGGACGACCGGCGGGAGCTGATAGAGATCGCCGAAAAAGACCATCTGAACACCGCCGAAAGGCAAGGACGCCTTGGGGCCGTGCAGACGCAGGAACATATCGATGCAGTCCAAAAGGTCCGCGCGCACCATGGAGATCTCATCAATGATGAGCGTCTCGAGTTTCGAATAAAGCTCGCGCTTCTTTTTGATCACATAGATCTCATCGACACTATCCGGCGTGATGTCGGGGCGGAACATGAAAAAAGAATGGATGGTCTGGCCCTTGATGTTGATGGCGGCGACCCCGGTGGGCGCCAGGACCGCGATCTTTTTCTGCGTGCGGTGTCGGAAATACTGAAGGAGCGTTGATTTACCCGTGCCGGCGCGGCCGGTCACGAACAGATTGGTGCGGGTGTGTTCAATGAGCTCAAATGCCGAGGAGAATTCCTTGTTGAAATCGATGTGACGGAACTGGTCAGTGGAATGATCGTGGCTTGAGCTCATGCGCGGTTTGGGCTGACTTTCAATTTTGTATTGTTATTACACATTGTCCAAGGTTTAGTGTGAGGCAGACAGGCGACTTGGTCCTTGCCTCATTTCCTTATTGATGTCTTTAGAATGATGAGGCAGCGGACCGTGGAGCCGGATGCCTCATACTAAACCTTACTTTATTGCTTTTGTTATGCCTGATTGAATATTTTTATGCGTGCTCAAATGACTGTCTTTATCGGTCACAAC
>CAZLRE010000234.1:0-3151 GCA_964561885.1 uncultured Planctomycetales bacterium
ACGACGGCCAGGACCGTCTGGTTCAGCAATGGGACATGTATGAAAAAGGCCGCTCAACCGGCGTGCACGGGTTTGAGTTCAAGAGGGTGGAGAAATAAATAGATTTATGCTCGGCATGACAGCGTAGTCGTCTTAAGATTTGTTATGAAATTCTCCAAAATAGGATTTGCCTTAAGTGTTAGTTATCTCGCCCTGTTTCTTGCCGCCGGGCTTTATGCGATCTACCTTTTGGTCTTTCACACCGGCACGTCCGAATTTTGCGGACTGCCGGCGGTTTTTCTGACCCTGCCCTGGAGTATGCTATCGATGCCCATCGTTAACGGTCTGGGCATAGTCAAATGGTATGAGCAGTTCGCCGGAACCCCGGCGCTGTATGGATTCTGGGCCATGATGACGCTTCTGCCCTCGGCGCTCATCAATGCCGTTATTTTGTATACGGCAGGGCAGTATTGGGAACGCTCAACAAAGACCTTACGGCCTAAAGAAACGCCATAAAAGCCATTTCTCAAACCCGCCGGTATTTGCCATAGTCGCCCAAACGTATTAACAGATATAATGCTGGTGTTTTACATATGCCCGTATTAGAATCCCATCATTGATATGAGTAAATTAAATATAAATACTAATAGTTTTAAACTCCGCGACGTTCCGTTGTTCCAGGGATTCACGCCCAAAGAGCTTGAGTACATCCAGTCGTCCGTGATCGAGAAATCCTTCAAGAAAGATGATGTGATCTTCTTCTCCGGCGATCCCTGCCGCGGGATCCTCATCCTGCGTTCCGGGCGGATCAAGCTGTCGTGTTTGTCCGCATCCGGCAAGGAACAGGTGTTGGAGACATTCCAATGCGGCCAGACCTGCGCCTGCCACACCGAGAGCGTTGCCCAATGCCCGGGCAATGTGCAGGCCGCAACCGACTGTGTCGTGTGGTTCCTTCCGATCGACAATTATGAACGCTTGGTCAAGGCCCATCCCCGGATGCTCAAGAAATTAAACACCATCTTGGCTTCGCGACTGTGCCATTTTTCCGACCTGATCAAAAGGATCTCGCTCGACGCTCCGCAGGAAAGATTGGCCCAGTTCATTCTGGATTCTGCCGAGAAGAAACAGAAATTTCCCCAATACCCGAATTTCACCCACGATGAGATCGCCCAACGGGTGGGGCTGACCAGGGAAACGGTCACCCGTTATCTCAACAAGTTCAAACGCTCCAAGCTCATCACCATCAAATCGCACGAAATTTCTGTCCTGAGCACCGAAAAGCTGCAAAGGCTCGCTTCCTAAATACTTCATATAATGTGATTTGAATCACAGACAGTATTTAATAGAGTGTTTATAGTGTTGTCCAAAGGAATATTTAAACACTATGAAGGCACTGACACTCATCGGGCTAAACCACAAGACAGCAACTCTTGATATCCGTGAGCGTTTTTTTATGAGTGCGCTCGAAAGGGAATTGCTTCTGACCGAACTCAAGAATGACCCTAATGTCCTTGAGGCTTTCGTTTTGTCCACCTGCAACCGCATCGAGATCTGCGCCCGCATGCTCGATGAGCGTCCTGATCCGCTGTTCGCAGCTCTCGCCCGGATCAAGAAAACAGCTATCACAGCGCATCACCGTGAACATTTCTACGTTAAGAGCTCTCAGGATGTCGTGGACCATGTGTTTGATGTGGCCTGCGGACTGGATTCTCTGGTCATCGGGGAAAAGCAGATCTTGGGGCAAGTCAAAGAAGCCGCGGAGTTATCGCGCCGGGTCGGCATTTTAGGCAGGGTCTTTAATGTGCTCATCAATATCGCGGTCGCGGCCGGCAAGACATCCCAAAGCGAAACACAGATCAGCAGCGGAGGTTCATCCATCAGCTGGGCCGCGGTCACCAGCGCGCAGAAAATATTAACGACACTTGAAGATAAAAGTATTCTCATTATCGGCGCCGGCAAGATGAGCCAGTTGACCGCCGGCCAACTGCTGCGCAGATCCGTTAAGAAAATCTATGTGACCAACCGCACTTTCCAGAACGCGCAGACCCTGGCGCGCGACATCGGCGGGGAAGCGGTCATGTTCTGGGACTTGAAGAACGTGCTTTCCAAGATCGACGTTTGCATCTGTTCATCCGGCGCTCCGCATTTGATCATTGAAGAACAATTCGTCCGCGACGTGATGAGCGCGCGCAACGGCGCCCCGTTGCTGTTGATCGATATCTCAACCCCCAGGAACATCGACCCCAGGGCGGTCCAGGTGCCCGGTGTCAGGCTGGTGTGCATGGATGATCTTGACGGCATGATCCAGGACAATCTTAAATCCCGCCGGTCAGCAATCGCTGATGTACGCTCGATCATTGATAGAAAGAAGGATTTCTTCAACAGGACCATAGTCAAATCAGAACAATATCAAAGTTCGGTTTTCTGCCCTCAATAAGGAGAGTTTATGAAAAAGGTTAATTCCGTTGTCGCTGTTGTTGCGCTGTCGATATTCGTATCACCCGCTTTAACTTTTGCCAGCGTTGAAGCTCTTAAGATCTATAGGGAGGTCAATAGTGATCTTAAGCCGAACTGCATGTATTGCCATGTGGATAAGCTTCCCAAGAAAGAGGCCGGCAAGCATGAGTTGAACGCATACGGTTTAAAGGTCAAAGAAGCTTTGGGCGCTGATAAAAAGGAAATGAGCGCCGACGAACAAAAACAGGCCTATATCGCTGTCTTTAAACAATTGGGCCGGCATGATGCAGCAGACGCCGGAGCCGAAACGGGGAAATAGCGTGAAGAACCTCAAATTATCCAATCATAGATCTTTGTGCTTGTCGCTGATCCTGGTCGCAGCCGGAATTATCTTTGGGTCGGGCCGGGCCGATGCTGTCATCAAGGAAGAATTTCCAGGCACGATCAAGGGCGCGAAGTATGTGGGCACGGAAAGCTGTGTGATGTGCCACGAAAAAGAAGCCAAAGAATTCGAGCTCTCCACCCATTCGCGAGTCAGCAATGATAAAGCCGAGGGTGAGGCCCAGGGGTGCGAAATGTGCCATGGTCCGGGCAGTATCCACGTGGATGCCTCCGGCGGCAAGGACAACATCATCAATCCGCGCCGCGATCCGCAGATCTGTTTTACATGCCACATGGACAAGAAAGCGGAATTCAGACTGCCTTTTCACCATCC
>CAZLRE010000235.1:0-3150 GCA_964561885.1 uncultured Planctomycetales bacterium
CAAGACCATAAAGCCCAACTTCTGTAACCCGGATTTTAGTCGCCGGGCGATATCGAACAAGATGTCCTTCTCGACCGCGCCCGAAAGCCCGATGGCGCCGGGGTCTTTCCCGCCGTGCCCGGCATCGACCATGATGGTGCGATATTTTCCTGCCATGGAAGGCGCCGGGGTCAGGACAGAGACCGCCGAGCCTGTCTGTTCAAAGACCTTGGCGATAAAATCCGGCGGCACAATGATGCTGTTGTCCCTGCGTTGGATGGCGGCATCAAGCATCACGCGTTCGCTGCCGATCAAGACCAGCTTACTTCCGACGAGCACCTTGGCCGGAACGCCCTGGCTTGTGAAGGTGAACACTTGGGATATGCTGTCCCACTGCCAGGGAATATTGCGCCCTTCGCAGATAAGCTGGATAGAATCCTGACGGGCAGACGGCTTGACATAACCCTTGCTGGCGCCGCAGCCGGACAAGAACGGAACAAGGATAAGAACTGACAGGATGATGGTCAAAAACGGCATATCGGCAACAACTGCCTGACGAAGGATCCGTCCGGCCTCCTATTTGATATCTGTGTTCGATAATTTCGGTTTCAAAAAGATCACGATCTCCGTCTTCTTGACGCTGTGGCTGTACGTGCGAAAGGCCATACCCAGAAACGGAACATCCCCCAGGATCGGGACTTTCTTGGTGAGCCTGGATTTTTCCTCTTTGATCAGGCCTCCGATGACGATGGTGACACCCTCTTTGACGCGAAGCGCTGTTTCGGCCTGGGACGTCTCGACGACCGGAGCAGAAAGATCACCGCCTGCTGAAACACTGCCGGCAACCGAACTGACCTCGGGCCTGATCTTCAGGTCGATCGATCCGTCGGCATGAATGGTCGGCGTAACAAAAAGTTTGACCCCGATGTCGATAAAATTCACGCCCTCAGCCGTTGCAGAAGTGTCGGATGTGACATACGGCTGCGTCGCCCCCGCCAGGATGCGCACCTCTTTATTATGAACAGCTGTGATACTCGGACTGGAAAGCATTTCAACCTTGCCCACGGTATCCAGGGCCTCGATCAATATCACATAATCTTCGTTCGCGATCGTTCCGAGGCTTAGCTGTCCGCGCTTCTCACCGTCGGTCACATTACTGAACTGGCCGGTGAACTTCAAACTGTGATAATCGGACACGATGGCCTCCCAGTCAACGCCCAGGCGGTGTTCATCGTTGAGCGCTATCTGGACGACCTTCGCATCAATCAGAACCTGTCGGTCGCGGCGGTCCAACTGCTCAACGACCTTGCGCACCTCTTCGATCTTGGCGGCGGTGTCGGTGATGACGAGTTTATTGGACTCATCATCGAATTTGACCTTGCCGACATTCTTTGTCAGCAGACCTTGGACTTTCTCGCTCAATTCAGAGGCTTTCGCGATGCCGAGCTCGAAGACCATGGTAAACTTCTGCACGTCGAGCTCGCTGATGAGCTTTTTCATCTCTTGGATCTTTTCTGGAGAACCGGACAAGAGAACAGCATTGGAATTCTCATCGAAAGCGATATGGCCTGATTGGGCGGTCAACGGCTGGAGGATACCCAAAACTTCCTGGGGCTGGGCAAAGGAAAGCGGCACGGTCTCGCTTTGGATGTTCTGATCCTGAAGCAATGCTTCGGACGCAGGGGCCTCCGAGTTTTGCATCACAGCCACGTCGGGAATATCCTGAGCTGAGCAATCCGAAGGTATAAGTACAAAAAAGGTGTTTAAGCCGACACTTATTAAAAACAGCACGAAACCCGTATGGACGCGTTGTCGGCCAGAAAAATTTCTAGAGGTTATGTGAAACATAGGATGCAGAGCACAAAACATTTATTTCTTCTCCAGCAAACTTTTGATCTCGCTGAGCTTTTTGTCGCGTGTCTGCAGCGAACGGATCTTCTGGATCGTCTTTAACGATCCGTCGTCAAAATAACGGAAATTGGTCTCCGGACTGCGCCCGAACTCTTTGAGCAGTCCAATGCGCAGATAGAACTTGAGCGTGTGCGTGGACAGGCCGCTCATGCGGGCAAGGTCTTTGATCAGATAAATATTTTTCATGTGATTCGGATCCGTTCGGTCAAACAATTTTGGAGGTAAAAATGCCCGTTGGCTGACGAAGATCGGTCACTCTCCAAGTAGAGACTATCCCCTAAATCGTCGGGAATGTCAAGGCGATTTTAGACCCCCCCCTGTTCGGAAATCACAGGGCTTAAACAGGTATTTTTTAAGCTTTTTTCATCAATCGGGCCATAAAAAAACCTTCCATCAACTCCGTTGGAAGGACACGGAAACAATTGGTCACACGTTCGTCATAAACACGCTTGTCCCATTGACGCACCGACGGATAACGGCTGACCCCGTGCAGGCCGATAGGCAAAACGTCCATGCCATCCGGCATTTTTCTTAAAAGCCAATCGATCACGCCTTCATTCTCCTCGGGCGCGAACGTACAGGTGGAATACACCAAGATCCCGCCGGGTTTAAGAAGCCGGCAGGCGTTCATTAAAAGCCCCCGCTGCTTTTGGACCATCTCTTTGATCTTGCGCAGGCTCCAGTAGGCGGAGGTTTCTTCATCATCCAAACGGAACCGCGATTCAGACGAACACGGCACATCCGCCAGGATCTTGTCGAATAATGCCGCTCCTGAACGGAACCTGCGGCCGTCCACGCATTTGGCCTGGACGTTGGCCGCTCCCAATAATCCCAAGACCGATTTAAGACGGTAAAACCTCGGGCGGACCGATTCGACCGCCACAATGCTTCCCTGATTTTCCATCTGGGCCGCCATCTGGGTCGTTTTGCTGCCCGGCGCCGCGCAGAGATCCAGCACCCTGTCTTGCGGCTGAGGGTCCAATACCAAGACGGGCAGCATGCTCGAAAGGCTTTGCATATAAACCTTGCCCTGGGTCACTATATCGAGACGGGAGAAATCAAAAGGGTCGATTCCGGTAATGACCAATCCGCATGTGAGCCAGGGAACCCTTTCGGCCGTAAGTCCTTGGGCAAGAAAATATTCCCCGGCCTCCTTGACGCTCATCTTTAAGGTATTGACGCGGACACTCAACGGCCGGCGAAAGTCGAAAGAACGGACAACCCCGGGGTAGAGATCCTCCCCGACAACGCGTCTTGTCC
>CAZLRE010000236.1:0-3136 GCA_964561885.1 uncultured Planctomycetales bacterium
AGTTTTTCTACATGAACCGCATTGATCTTCCTTCGGAAGAGGAGCAGTTCAAATCCTATTCTTCGGTAGCCCAGGCCATGGGTTCGGACCCTGTTACGATCAGGACGTTGGACCTTGGGGGTGATAAGTTCATCTCCAGCGTTCAGATCCCTAAAGATATGTCGCCATTTCTGGGGTGGCGCGCCATCCAGTTCTGTCTGGAGAGGCCGGACATTTTCAAGACACAGTTAAGGGCCATTTTAAGGGCTTCTGTTTTTGGCAACATCCGCATGATGTATCCGATGATCGCGGGCCTCGGGGAATTGCGCAAGGCCAAAGCGATCTTTGAAGAGGTCAAGGCGAATCTGCGCGAAGAGAAGATCCCTTTTAACGAAAATATCCAGACAGGTATTATGATCGAGGTCCCGTCAGCGGTTATGATCGCGGATCTTTTGGCCAAGGAAACGGATTTTTTCAGTATCGGCACTAACGACCTTATCCAATACACATTGGCCGTAGACCGCACCAATGAACGAACAGCCCATTTGTACCAGCCGTTCCATCCTGCCGTTTTGAGGATGATCAAGAATGTCATCGATACCGGTCATAAAGAGGGAAAACAGGTTTCCCTGTGCGGTGAGATGTCCGGGGAGCCCACGCAGGCCCTTTTGCTCATCGGCATGGGCATTGATGCGCTGAGCACTTCCGCGGTCAGTATCTTGCCGATCAAGAAATTGATCCGCAGCATCCATTATGCCGATGCCCAGCGCCTGGTGCGCGAAGCGCTGGATCTGTCGACTGCTGTTGAGATCGAAGAGCATGTGATCGCCAGAACAAAAGAATTGGTCCCGCATTTGTTTGACGGGGATTCATTGAAGAGTAATTAAGAGAGGTTTTATGAAAATCTTGATTTTAGCGGCCGGTTACGGAACGCGTCTTGCGGCGATCGCCAAAGATACGCCCAAGCCGTTATTGCCCATCAACGGCAAGCCGATGATCGATCTGATCATTGAAGAGCTTTCCCAGATCCAGGGTGTCAGTGAATATGTTGTTGTCACCAATAACAAGTTTTTCGGTCATTTTCAAAAGTGGCAGCAGGGACACAGGAGCTTGAAGTCTCGAATTAGGATCATCAATGACGGCACCAACAGCAATGAGGAGCGTCTGGGGTCTGTCGGCGATATGCGCTTTGTCTGGGAACGGGAAGAAAAGCAAGATGACTGGCTTGTTGTTGGAGGGGATAATCTGTTTGATTTCGACCTAACGTCCTATATTGCCATGGCCAGGGCCAAGGCCCCGGCCGTGACCGTTGGGGTTTATGACATCAAGGACATCACGCAGGCCCATTTGTTCGGGATACTTGCGCTGGATCAAGACGGCAAGGTCATCTCATTCGAGGAAAAACCGGCCAAGCCCAAATCCACGCTTGTAACCATGTGTTTTTACTATTTCCCCAAGGCAACGATCGGTTATGTGGGGCAGTTTGTCAAGGAGTCGTCCTCGTCGGATGCCGCAGGCAGTTATATCAAGTGGCTCTCGGAAAAGAAAGCTGTTTATGGTTTTCAATTCCAGGGAACATGGTATGATATCGGCAGCGTTGAGTCGTATTACGAGGCGCAGAAACAGTTCAAAAAGTAACTCTTCTTAACGAAAGGTGGTTGTTGTGAAAGGACGTTATTTATTTACTTCGGAATCAGTCGGTAATGGTCATCCGGATAAGGTGTGCGACCAAATTTCCGATGCTGTTTTGGACAGTGTTTTGAAAAATGACCCTAAAGGGCGTGTCGCGTGCGAAACATTTTGTTCCATGGGTTTGGTCATTGTTGGCGGTGAGATCACGACAACGACCTATGTCGATGTGCACAAATTGGTCCGCGATGTGCTTTTGGAGATCGGATATAATCATCCCAAATATGGTTTTGACGCCAATACGTGTTCGATCTTAAATGCGATCAACAAGCAGTCTCCGGATATTTCCCAGGGTGTTGACGCGGGCGGTGCGGGTGACCAGGGGATCATGTTCGGTTATGCCTGCGATGAGACGCCGGAATTGATGCCGCTTCCCATCATGCTGGCCCATCGTCTGGTCGAGCGCGTGGAAGATGTCCGCAAAAGCAAAACTTTGGCTTACCTCGGGCCTGACTGCAAAAGCCAGGTCACGATCGAATACGAAGATGATAAACCTTTAAGAGTGGATGCCGTTGTTCTGGCCTGCCAGCACACCGAGGAGATCCTTGATAAGACCGGCAAAAGGATCACCGAGAGATCCAAGAAGGAGATCATCGAAACGATCGCTCATCCGATCGTCGGAAAAATGATCGACAACAAAACCAAATTTTATGTCAACGAAACCGGCAAGTTCGTCGTCGGCGGTCCGCAGTCCGATACCGGCGTGACCGGACGCAAGATCATCGTTGATACGTATGGCGGTGTTGTTCCTCATGGTGGCGGTGCTTTTTCAGGCAAGGACCCGACCAAAGTCGACCGTTCAGCCGCTTACATGGGACGATATATCACCAAGAATATCGTGGCTGCCGGATTGGCCAAGAAATGCTTGCTCCAGGTGGGTTATGCGATCGGCTTTCCTCAGCCGGTGTCGGTCATGATCGACACCTTCGGAACAGGCAAGGTTACCGAACAGCGCTTGGTCGAATTGGTGCGCAAGCACTTTGATCTTTCGCCGCGCGGTATTATTGAAACGCTAGATCTGAGAAAACCTATTTACCTTAAAACTGCTTCATACGGACATTTTGGCCGTTCCGGATTCTCATGGGAGAAAACTGACAAGGCTAAGATCTTGAAAAAGGATGCATAAAGATGGCAACTGCAACAATACGTGAGAAGAAAACAATGACTACCAAGAAAAATAATCCGGATTACAAAGTTAAAGACATATCGCTCGCAGCTTGGGGGCGTAAAGAGATACAGATCGCGGAAACCGAAATGCCCGGGCTTATGGCCTTGCGCCGTGAATATGGCAAAAAGCAACCGCTCAAAGGCGCGCGCATCTCCGGATGTATCCACATGACCATACAGACCGCGGTTTTGGTAGAAACGCTCATCAAGCTGGGCGCCCAAGTGCGCTGGTCTTCCTGCAACATTTTCTCCACCCAGGATCACGCCGCCTCAGCGATCGCTGCGGCCGGTGTTCCGGTGT
>CAZLRE010000237.1:0-3126 GCA_964561885.1 uncultured Planctomycetales bacterium
TGGCTTCCAAGACCTGAACGGCGTTTGAGTCCTTTACGACCTTGGCGATCGCCTGCACATCTGGCGTGACACCCGTCGATGTTTCGCAAAGCGTGATAAAAACAGCCTTGATGTCCGGTTCGGCCTTAAGGAGCGACTGTATCTGGGATGCGGTCACCGCCTTGCCCCATTCGATCGTCAAAACACGCGCATCGACCTTATAGGTTTTGCACAATTCGGTCCAGCGTTCGCCGAATTTCCCGCCTTCGACGGAAATAGCCTTATCACCGGGGGAAAGCAAATTACAAACGGAAGCTTCCATCGCGCCGGTCCCGGAACATGTCAAAAGATAGATGTCGTTCTTCGTCTGGAAAACATATTTAAGACCTTCAATGGCCTCTTTAATTTCATTTTGGAACTGCGGAGTGCGGTGATGAATGATCGGCCTGCCCAAAGCTTCACACACCGACGGCGGGACTTGGGTCGGTCCCGGGGTCAGCAACAAATTCCTTTTCATAATCAATAACCTTTCTGAATATTAACGAACCCTGGTGGATCAAAAACAGGTTTTCGTGATTAATGGAATTATTTCTTGATAGAACCTATCCCTGAAATGACCTTATCAACAAGCCCGTATTCCTGGGCTTCTTGTGAGGACATAAAAAAGTCGCGGTCTGAATCCTTGACGATCCTCTCCAGCGGCTGTCCGGAATGTTTAGCCAATATTTTATTGAGCTCTTCTTTCATGCGTAGAATTTCCTGGGCCTGAATATGGATGTCGCTCGCTGTCCCCTGCGCTCCGCCCCAAGGCTGATGGATCATGATGCGGGCGTTGGGAAGCGCGAACCGTTTGCCCTTGGCGCCGGCTGTCAAAAGCACCGAGCCCATGCTCGCGGCTTGACCGATGCAGATCGTGCACACATCAGGCTTCACATACTGCATCGTGTCATAAATGGCAAGACCAGCCGTAACCGAACCGCCCGGCGAATTGATATAAAGATAGATATCCTTCTCCGCATCATCAGACTGCAAGAACAATATCTGCGCCACGACCAGATTCGCCACCACATCATCAATGGCTGTGCCCAAAAAAATAATACGTTCTTTTAACAAACGGGAATAAATATCATACGCCCGCTCCCCTTGACCGCTTTTTTCAATGACCATGGGAACCAGCAATGATGACTGTTCGGATAATTTGCCCATCTTTGACTCCTCTCAGTTAATGGATGAATGATAGCGTATAGCGATTAGCGTTGAGCGTGTAGCGTCATAAAATCCCTTAAACGCTATCCGCTATACGCTAAACGCTTCTTAAAACTATTTTGCTTCCTGCCAATTGGCTTCTTTCAAAAGGAACTCCATGACCTTCATCATGGCATTCTCGCCCTGAGCGGCCGCGATATGTTCCGTTTTAGCGATCTCCTGGAAGATCAGATAAACTTTCACATCTCGCTCGACCGCATCCTTGAGTTGCTCGCGAAGTTCAGCTTCCTTTTTCTGGATCTCTTCATCGGACATGCCGTGCGATTTGTAATGCTTACGCGCGTCATGGATGCGGTGATCCATCTGCTTCTTTAATAGGGATTGCGGAACGATGAATTTGGTATCCTTCAAAAGCGCGTCCACGATCTGCTGTTCCACATCCATACGGCTTTGACGGTCCTTGTCCATTTCCAGCTGGCGCGTCAACGCGCCTTTAAATTCTTCCAGGTTCGGAAAACCAAGGCCGCGCGCAAACGCGTCATCCACAACCGTTTCCTTACCTTCAGCGCCCTGCCCTTTTTTGAGGATCTCAAGGGTTTTATTGACGTCCTCATCGGTCACCTTCGAAGATTTGCGCTGGACCTTGATGCCCTTATAGTCCTTCACCTTGATCTCCGGACGGATGTCGAACTTGGCGGTGAATGTGAGCGCGCCGTCCTTTAAATTCACATCGACAATCTCCGGAAGATCAATGGGATCGATATTCTCTTTATTCAGCCCCTCATGATACACTTCGGGGATCAATTTCTTGATGGTCTCTTCCTGCACGGCTTTGCCGTGAGTGGAAACAAGGATATTGCGCGGAACTTTTCCCTGGCGGAATCCTTTGACTTTGGCGAACTTAGCCACCTCACCGTATATTTCTTCCATGGTTTTGCTGACCCGGTCTTTCGGGACCTCAAAACGCAGTTCTCTTTTTAAAGCATCCACTTTCTTCACATCGACTTTCATCTACAACTGTCCTCTCGTTTAGTTGACCTTGCGTCAAACAGTTACACACATTCACCTACATGGTGAATTTTTCACCCAGATAAATACGCCGCGCTTTCGGATCATTGATCAGATCCTGCGCCGTGCCTGATATCAAAATGCGTCCGTCAGCCACCAAATAAGCCCGGTCGGTGATCGATAATGTTTCGCGGACCTTGTGGTCCGTTAAAAGGATCCCGAGCCCGCGCTTCTTTAGATCTTTGATGATCTCCTGCGCTTCGGCGACGACAATGGGATCGATCCCTGAAAACGGTTCATCTAATAATAAAAATGACGGATTAGTCACAAGGGCGCGTGTGATCTCAAGCCTTCTGCGTTCGCCGCCGGATAATGTATACGCGCGGCTTTTGGCCAAATGCGAAATGTTCAATTCTTCAAGCAAAGATTCCAGCCGCCGTTTGCGCTCCTGCGGACCGATGTCCAAGGTTTCCAAAATCGCCATAATATTCTCTTCAACGGTCAGTTTACGAAAGATCGATGACTCCTGCGCTAAATACCCCATGCCCAAACGGCAGCGTTCATGGATGGGTTTCTTGGTGATGTCCTCCTGGTCAAAAATGATCTGCCCCTCATCAGGCTGAACAATACCGACGGCCATATAAAATGATGTTGTTTTGCCAGCGCCGTTCGGCCCCAAAAGCCCTACGATCTCCGAACGCCCCACCGTAATGCTCAAGCCGTCAACCACCCGGCGGCCGTTGTATGTTTTAACGAGATTTTTGGCTTCAAGAAGTCTCATGGGTTATTATTCCCCCAGTCCTTTGAAAATGTTCTTGCCGTTCGAATTCTGGCTTGTGATATCAAAAACAAGTTTCGGTTTTCCGGAAAGGGTCATTTTCTGGGTAACAGCATCATAGACGAGCTCATCGGAATAGCTGATGTTCTCGCCTT
>CAZLRE010000238.1:0-2829 GCA_964561885.1 uncultured Planctomycetales bacterium
GCCAGGCCGTATAATCATCGTGGGATGGCATATAAGCGGGCCGGATCTTTTGATCTGGCGTACGTTGATTTTAACCGCGTCATCGATCTTGCCCCGAATGAAGCGCAAGGGTATCTGAACCGTGCGAATTTATTAAAGTTAACCGGCAACAATGAACAGGCGTTGAGCGATTATTCTGAGGCGATCCGATTGGAGCCGCAGAACCCCGAAGCGTATGCATCCCGCAGTTCGATCTTTCGACGTTTGGGGCAATTGGACCGCGCGTTGACGGACTTGGACACGGCGATAATGCTTGATTCGGGCAATCCTGAATATTTCAGCAGTCGCGCCCATATTCGTCAGAGGCAGGGAGATCTGGCCGGTGCGATTTACGATTGCACGCAGGCAATCCAGGTTCGGCCCGATTTTATTTATGCGTATAATAACCGCGGGAATTTATTTTTGAAAACGGGCGATGCCAGGGCCGCCATCCAGGATTATGATCAAGCCATCCGGCTGCAGCCTCAGTTTGCCGAGGCCTACTTGAACCGCGCCGTGGCCAAATTTGATCTGAATATGTTTGAGGAAAGCAGGGCGGATCTTGAAACGGCCCAAGCCATGGGGTTGGCGCCTAAACCCGAGTTTGTGCGTCAACTTAAAGAAGCTTTGAAGGAATAAAAATATTCGGATGCGTTCTTGACATGCCCTCAAGCGGCGTTAAAATAAAATCAATTTCAGATCAACACACATTTTATAATCAATAACGAGGTGAAAAATGAATCGAATCATTGGATGTTTGGCGCTCGTCGCTACAGTTGGTTTTGTTTTAGTTCAGAATGTTCATGCCCAGGAATCTGAGGCCATGCAGGCAGCCCAGGAGGCGACGGCCCAGCAGGTTGAAGTCCCTGTGGTCGCAACACCAGAGCCGACACCGTCAGGCCCCGCGGCATCTTCACCGCCGCCGGTTGAACCGACGATCCTCAAGCAATTAAGAGATCATACGCCTATTCCGATCCGCAGCAGTCTTGATGAGGCCAATGACTCCAACGGCAACCGCACGCTGGAATATGAAGAGATCAAGAATTATATCAAATCCATCCGGGCCGCTTTGGCCAAGGGCGGACGCTATCCGACGAACACCGACGTGTTGTATCATTTCGATAAAAATCAGGACGGCTATATGGACGGCAGCGAGGTCTCAGCGCTCGAATCATATATCCGCTAAGCATGTAGAATTATATGTGTCTGGAGTTTCTTAAGTCTTCTATTGGTAAGAAGCAGATCGTGGCAGTTACAGGTCTGCTTCTTATTCTTTTTCTCATCGGACATCTGGCGGGGAATCTTTTTATCTTCGCCGGACCCGAGGCCTTCAACGGTTATGCCAAAAAGCTTGCTGGATTGCGTCCCGGGTTACTGGTCGTTGAATTCGGGCTTTTGGGTGTTTTTCTGGTCCATGCGTTTACGACCCTGCTGCTTGTTTTAGAGAATATCAAGGCATCCGGCGGTTCCCGTTATGCCGTTGCCAATTCCCGCGGCCAGCGCTCCTGGGCAACGAAACTGCGCGTTTATACCGGACTTTTCCTTTTGGCGTTCGTGGTTTGGCATTTGTTGGATTTCACCTTCAGTGATCATCATGGTCCGCGCAGTTTGCTCAATGGAGAAAGTCTGGGGCTTTACGGGGTCGTATACAGCTCATTTCTAAATCCGATCCACAGCGCGTTATATATCATTGCCATGGGTTGTTTGGGTTTCCATTTGGCCCATGGCGTGCAGAGTTTCATGCAGACTTTCGGGTTCAGTCATCCCAAATACACACCGGTCGTTCATAGCGTCAGCAATGTGTTCGCGTTTCTTTTGTCTGCAGGTTTCAGTTCAATTCCCATTTATGTGTTGATCCGCGGGTAAATTATGTTGGATTCCAAAATTCCATCCGGTCCGCTCAAAGACAAATGGACCACTCACAAGTTCAATTTAAAGCTCGTTAATCCTGCCAATAAACGTAAATATAGAGTTTTGGTGGTCGGGACTGGTCTTGCCGGCGCCTCCGCTGCCGCGTCATTATCAGAAATGGGTTATGCGGTCGACGTGTTTTGTTTTCAGGATTCTCCCCGTCGGGCGCACTCTATCGCGGCGCAGGGGGGGATCAACGCGGCCAAGAATTATCCCAATGACGGCGACAGCATCAAGCGGTTGTTCTATGACACTATCAAAGGCGGGGATTTCCGCGCGCGCGAGGCGAATGTCTATCGTTTGGCTGAGGTTTCCAACAGCATCATTGACCAGTGCGTGGCGCAAGGTGTTCCTTTTGCCCGTGAATACTCAGGTTATTTGGAGAACCGTTCCTTCGGCGGGGCGCAGGTTTCGCGCACATTCTATGCCCGCGGTCAGACGGGTCAGCAGCTTTTGCTGGGTGCCTACAGCGCGCTCATGAAAGAGGTCGGCCGCGGCGCGGTTGCGATGCATCCTCGGACCGAGATGCTCGATCTGGTCGTTATCGACGGTGTAGCCAAAGGGGTCATCGTCCGGGATCTGGTGACCGGAAAGATCACGAGCCATTGTGGTGACGCGGTTGTTTTGGCGACCGGAGGTTACGGCAATGTGTTTTATTTGTCGACCAATGCCAAGGGTTCCAATGTGACCGCCATCTGGCGCGCGCATAAGAAGGGCGCTTTTCTCGCCAATCCCTGCTACACGCAGATCCATCCGACATGTATTCCTGTTCACGGGGATTATCAATCTAAGCTGACGCTTATGAGCGAAAGTTTGCGCAACGACGGCCGCGTGTGGGTACCCAAAGATAAGAATGATAAACGTAAGCCTGGTGAGATCTCGGAATCCGAGCGGGATTAT
>CAZLRE010000238.1:2839-3119 GCA_964561885.1 uncultured Planctomycetales bacterium
CCCGCGTGATATTGCTTCACGTAATGCCAAAGAACAATGCGATGCCGGCAAAGGTGTCGGCTCGACCGGACAGGCGGTGTATCTTGATTTCACGGACGCGATCAAACGCCTCGGGAAAGCGGTGATCCAGGAGCGCTACGGCAATCTGTTTGACATGTACACCAAGATCACGGACGACAATCCCTATGAAACGCCGATGATGATCTATCCGGCCGTGCATTACACTATGGGCGGTCTGTGGGTGGATTACAATTTGATGAGCAACCTGCCCGGGTTGTTC
>CAZLRE010000239.1:0-3118 GCA_964561885.1 uncultured Planctomycetales bacterium
TCCAATTCCCGCGCCCGCCGCTCGAAGGCCGAACCGGCATAGGCGATGCGTCCCCGCTCAAGCACATAAACAAACCTCACATCGGGGGTAAATTTGTACTGATCACCGACTGGCGAAGCGGCCGATGACAGACCGAAGCCCGCATCAACAGCGATCGGACTGGAAGCTGGGCTTGAAACGTTTTGTGTCCCCTTGGCAATTACAGTTTTATTCGACCGCTGGATGGCTCGATAAAGATCGACAATGGTCTCGGATGTAAATAGGTTCTGCCCCATCAAAGCGATCAAACGGTGACGGATGGTCGGAAATCTTTCCTGGGGCATGGCCTCAAGGATATCCCGGCCGCGGACTTCCTCGGAAAGGATGAGCCGGCCCTGCCGGTACTCATGAACATACCCGAATGCCTGCAACGTAAGATGGATATTGATATCCGTTCCCTTCGACAGAACCTCCATCTCAGCGAACAGTCTTCCCAGGCTCTCCTGCCGAAGATACCCGTTGCCTTGGGTTATAGAAACAGCCAGATCAATGTCTTTGGGCGGGATACGAAAATCGCCGCGGGCCAGTGAACCAGTTAAATAATATCGTGTGATCTCGCGCTCATCATAGTATTGGGCAAGGATCCCGATGGCTTTATTGATCACATGAACATGCCCGCGCAAGAAATCTTCGCGTGCGCGGTCCTTACGGGTGACCGGACTGGAACTCTGGTCCCCATTGTCATACTTTCTTCTTATCCTGCGCGTAAATGCACCATTTGAATTGCCATCACCGTTCTTTGATGTGTTTCCGTTGATATGAATCACTCCTCTTGCCTTCTCAATGAACATCTGCAGCACAAGCAAGTCGATCTTCAATACGATCACATCTTCATAATGATCGCCATATAACCATGTTGTGCGTTCGATGACCGATCTCAACAGCTGATTCTCGATACAATCTGTATCGAACTTTTCATTTTGCTGCTGTCCCAAGAATTCTCTGGCAGCATTGAACAAGCCCTCTCCTATCAAGAAGAATTCTCTTTTGACTTTCATCGAAACATGGTTCAGCTTGGTCGCGTTGTCTTGCCGTATCCGGTCAACCGATTGCAAGGCGGCCCCGATGGCGTTCTCAATAATATGTATCCTGTCCAAATTCTGCTTAAACTGCTCCAAAGAATCCGTTTCGATCTCGCTTTCTTCAACTTCTCCGTAATCCACTAAAATGATACCTCTTACAGAGGATTTGGGCGGCTCAAAATCCCTTCGGCTTCTGCGCGGGAACAATGAAGAACCAAAAACGATGAGCGGATACCTGAAATATTTCCAGTAATAATCTTTGAACGCCCTGTTAAAGCTCAAGACTATCTTAATGACCCTGCATGCCAATCGAACGACCTTGGACTGTCGATCGTCCTTCACGGATGACGAGGCTAAATGTCGATGGACCTGTGCCAACGCCCTGGTCCTGGATTTTTCTCTCGTGGGTTCTTTCGGCTGCAAATCCTTGTGCGGCCCTTTCTGTTGTTCGGCAGCAGGCTTAATATTTTTATGCACACGCTTCATTTGTTCGACCAGACGCAGATAGAACCATTTCCTGTAGAATTCCCCGCTGATCCCTTTCTGAAAAACCCATACCTCACTGGCCGTCTTTTGAGGCAAATGCTCATGCATGAACGCGATCAACATGCGCATGTCCTTCACCACGCGCACCAGATCCTCATCGGCCCAAAAAGGAAGGGTGTCCATGTTGCTCGTGCGGTATTCAAAGACCCTGCGTTCGAAACCGATCAGTTCCGCAAGACCGTAAATGGCCGGCCTTCGCTGGTAACCTTCCATACTTTCCAGGACTTCGTCCAATTCCCCGGACGGCATTTCATCCCCGGCCAGCATCATCAAATTCTTGATCTTGAGATATATTTCATTCTGCTTGGTGTACGCGAAACGATAGCCGCTCAGGACCGCAGGTCTATTGAAATCAACCGCTATATGCCTTAATTCCGACAATCGCGAAGCCAAACCGTCAAGAAGCGAAACCAGATCCTTTCGGTTGGAAACCTTCGGCATTATGGTCCTGGCCTCTTCGACTTTCAGCAACAACTGATCCACCGTTGCCCCGCCGACAGGCTGTGTCGGTTTGTCAAGCTCGGACACCAAAACCCCATGGACCGCGCCCAGCAGTTTGTCTGCCTGCGATTGCTGGAAACGCTCCAGATTAACGGCTCCCCAGCGAGAAACGCCCGGCAGAGCCGTCAAAAGAACCGCGGTCCTCAGGAAATGGCGGCGGTTGTGATCCGGAGCAACGTCAACGGGTTTAAGGTCCAAACCCCGCTTCAAGAACCGCAAGGGCACGAAATAATACGCGCTTAATCCGGCTAACGTCGCCAATACCCCTGTTAATACGGTCATTTCAAGGAACACTAGCGATGCGGTCGGTTCAAAGGAAAGCGGCAACACCCTGTTGATCCACGCATGAACCGTCTCAAAATCTCTGGCTGTGATCACGGCAAGCCCCAGGGCAGAAAGAAGACCGACCGCTGCGGTCAAACCGGAGCGCACAATATTTCCTATCGATGAACGCGGCTCTTCTGAAAACAACGGACTTGAAGCTCTATTGATCCTGACGCGCTCTGAATACGGATACTGATCCATCATCTCTCCGGAGTCATAACGCGCTTTCATGTCATTCCAGTATTTGTGGGAGAACAGTTCTCCGTGCCGTTCCATAAAGAATCGGTGATATTCATCCGGAACTCCCATATGCTCGAGGATCCTCTCCGGTGTGGAATCCCATCCGTAATTCCCAAGACTGTAACCCACGGCGATGGTCACAACCTCATCAAAGTCATAACCGACCACCCGATGGGAGACACGGGTCAGTCCGGCGTTCTTGAAGGCCACATCGCCGTAGATCAACCCCACGGACATCAGACGTTTGATCATCAAGCCGAAGGAATCCAGCGCCGCTTCCATCTTCCGGCGGTCGTGACGGACATCTTCAATATAAATATCCAGCGGAGTGACCGCCCCCTGAACGTGCACGCGCAGTGTGATGTGCCCTTCTTCTTCCTTCAAGACCGACCGCGCGGCCTGCCGTCTTAATTCGGCAAGCATATGCTCATTGAACAGCGATTTAC
>CAZLRE010000240.1:0-883 GCA_964561885.1 uncultured Planctomycetales bacterium
GGATAAATATTCCCAGGAGCGCTCGCAGCTGGCTTCACAGAATAAAGTATTAAATAAGGTTGAGATGTTTCAGGTGGGTGGATAACAACCGATCGATCACCAGAGTCCGTGTTCGTTACCGGCTTGGGTGTTTTTAAACTTTCCCACAAACCGCACTTCCCGCACAAGTTCAAATCCGAACTTTTCCTTAACAAGCCCTATCATTCTTTGAGAGATGTCATGCACGTCCTGGGCAGTGCACCCCGGACCTTTGACAATGATGTTGGCATGTTTTTCGAATATCTGCGCGCCGCCGACGCGGAGGTTCTTTCCGCCGGCCTCTTCCAGGAACCACCCGGCTGCTTGACGCCGGTCGGCTTTCGATGTCGGTTCGACATTTCGAAAGAAGCTTCCTGCGCAGGGATGGGTAGAGAGGTTAGGATGTTTCTCGGCGCGTTTTTTCAAAATGTCGGCGCGTTCGCGGGCGAGTTGGACCGGATCGCCTTCGGTGAGAGAGAAACGAACGCTCACAACAATGTCTCCGGTTTCTTTGAGGCGAGAATGACGGTATTGGAAGGAGCAATAATCATTGCCTGCTTCTTTTTTATGGCCGGTCGTTTCCAGTAACGTGACAGATTTTAAAACATCGCCGACCTGTTTGCCCCAGGCGCCGGCGTTTCCCACGACCGCGCCTCCGACCGTTCCGGGGATCCCTGTTGTGTAATTCAATCCTTCCAGGCCTTCTTCAACGCAATATAAAGCAAGCGCATCTAACTGAGTACTTCCGGAGACAATGACATCGTTACCGTCGCGTTCAATGATCGGTGCGGAGGTCACATAGCGGATGACGGCGCAATCGATCCCGTTGTCCGAGACGACAAGGTTCGAACCTCCGCCTATGAGG
>CAZLRE010000240.1:893-3090 GCA_964561885.1 uncultured Planctomycetales bacterium
ATGAGGATAAAGGGTGTTTTGCTGTTATTGAGATCTTTGACAGCGCAGATGAGTTCCTCAGGGGTGCGGCATTCCAGAAGAAAACGGCAGGGGCCGCCTAAGCGAAAGGTCGTGTAATTCTCCAGACGGGCTCCTGAAACAGGTGTGATCATACGGTTATCGGTGTTTGGGTTGTGCGCACCCATTGGGAAGTTCCGTCACTGAAGTATTCTTTTTTCCAGATGAGAAGCCGTTTCTAGGTCTCTTCGATCGTGTACCGGCACGCTTTGAAAGCTTCATCGCGATGGCTGCTGAAGACACCGATCCAAATCGCGGTTTCGCCAGCGTACACTTGACCGATCCTCTGTACGCACAGGACATGGTTGACAGGAAATTGGGAGACCGCTTCGCGGATGATCTTTTGACCCTCCTCAATGCAAGCGGCCTCATCGGCGATATAAAAAAGAGAGGATACTTCCTTGCCTTGATGTTTGTCGCTTCTGACAATGCCTTCAAAGGTCACGATCGCGCCGCAAAAGGCACTAAGTTGTTTTTTACGCAGTTCGTTCGGATCAATGGGTTCGGTGGAGAGTATGAACATAGGAGCGAACTTAGAACGTGACTTTAACGGTTCCGGATATAACTTTACACTGACAGCCAAGGCGGTGATTGCGGTCCATGGCGAGCTCTTTTTCTTCGTCGTTAAGATCACCCAGATTTTGCGCGCCTTCCATGATCTCGATCTGGCACGTACCGCAGACGCCGGAGTTGCATGAAAAGGGAATGCCGTGTTTTTCACATATCTCAGCGATCTGGGAACCGTCGGGTGTTTCGTATTCGATGTTATCGATGATGATCTTTGCCATGCCTGTCTTGGTTATTCTTTGAACTGCAGAATGGGGAAGACGATATTTTTCTCGGTGTTCTCAAATTCATGGACCTTGGCATCCGGATAGCGTGAATGGATCTTGGCGATGATCTCATCGACCAGATAGCGCGGGACAGAAGCTCCTGAACTGACGCCGATATTTTTCTTTCCGTCCATGATCGAAAGATCCAGTTCAGAGGCGGTGTCCACGATCCAGCTGGGAACGCCTTGCTGTTCGCCGGTCTCTCTTAAGCGGTTGCTGTTGGAGCTGTGCGGCGACCCGCAGATGATGATGACATCACACATTTTGGCCAGGTCTTTGACCGCGTCCTGGCGGTTTTGAGTGGCGTAACAAATGTCCGAACGTGGAGGGCCGATGAGTTTTGGGAATTTGGTTTTCAGTTTTTCAATGATGCCTTTGGTCTCATCAACCGAAAGCGTGGTCTGTGTGATGTAGGCCACGGTCTTCGCAGGGTCGATCTTTAATTTTTCGACATCACCTTCGGTCTCAACAATGTGCAAAAGTTCCGCTTTGACGTATCCGGCTGTTCCGATGAGTTCCTGGTGCCCGATGTGCCCGATAAGAACAATGTCGACATTTTGGTCGGAGAATTTGACAGCCTCTTTATGCACTTTGGTGACCAGCGGGCAGGTGGCATCCACATATTTTAAACGCCGTCTTTGGGCAGTGTTGATGACCTCCGGCGGAATGCCGTGGGCCGAGAAAATGATGCGGCTGGCTTCGGGGACGTCATTCAGGTCTTCCACAAAGACGACACCGCGCTTTTGCATGTCATTGACGACAGAGGTGTTATGAACGATATCGTGGTAGACATAAAGAGGCGTGCCGTATTTGGCAAGCGCCTGTTCCACGATCTCGATCGCGCTGGCGACACCTGCGCAAAAACCTTGTGTCCGTGCTAGGTAGATATCCATAGTATTCCGGAAATGGAAATTGCAATTTGATGGTTGCTTCTCTATAATACGCGTGCAATTATAACATTATTTCTCGAGGTGTAAACTCCGGATTTTCGAAAGCAAAATCCCGCCAGGACGCTTAAAAAGATGAGTATAATTCAACGCCGTAAAACTCCTGTTGTTGAGATCGGTTCTGTCCGTTTGGGCAGTGATTATCCGATCGTCATCCAGTCTATGACCGACACGCCGACCGCGGACGTGGAGGCGACCTATAAACAGACCATGGAGCTGATCAATGCTGGTTCTGAAATGGTGCGCTGGACGGTCAACGATTCCGATGCTGCCGTAGGCGCGGAGAAGGTCATCCGGCGTCTGCGCAGTGAAGGTATTAAAACGCCCATTATTGGTGATTTCCATTTCAACGGACATATT
>CAZLRE010000241.1:0-3070 GCA_964561885.1 uncultured Planctomycetales bacterium
CGACTTCCTAATTGTAAGTTTGTTGCTTAAAGGCCTCGACCACATTATTCATCAACAATACCGCGGTGACAGGCCCGACACCGCCCGGCACCGGCGTGATGGCGCCGGCCACCTTAGAGACCGCCTCAAAATCCACATCACCAACGATCTTTCCATTCACGCGGTTAATGCCGACATCAATGACAACCGCGCCCGGCTTGATCCAGTCGGCCTGCACGAAACCGGGCTTTCCGATCGCAACAATGACAACATCCGCCCTGCGGACGTGTTCAATAAGTTTTTGTGTTTGCGAATGACAGACCGTGACCGTGGCATGTTGGGAAAGCAACAGCAGGATGAGCGGCTTTCCAACGATCTCGCTTCGCCCGATCAAGACAACTTCTTTTCCTTTGAGCGGGATCTCAGCGTGCCGCAGATGTTCCATGACCGCGGCAGCTGTGCAGGGAAAAAGTCTGGTTTGATTCAGGATCATCTTGCCGAGATTGGCGACATTCAATCCTTCAATATCCTTAACATCAGCGATCAGGTTAGAGACAACCCCGTGATCGATCTGCGATGGCAGAGGTTTGTTGATCAGTATCCCGTGAACTGCCGGGTCATCATTCAAGGTTTGTATAACCGAAGCAAACTCTTGCCCGGAAATATTGGCAGGTAAATTCTTAAGACGGTAATCGATCCCCAGAGCTTCGGCTGTTTTTTTCTGCGATTCGGCGTATGAAACAGCCGCCGGATCCAATCCCGTGACTATGCTGACCACAACAGGAACACTCCCTTTGCCCGCCTTAAACTGGGCGATCTCGCGTTTGAGATCGTCCTTGAGCATGCCTGCTAAGATCTTGCCGTCTAGGATTCGCGCGCTCATTGATTTGCCTTGACCATGACCAGGGCCGAATGATAACCGGCCAGTAAAAGTTCGAGGGCGACCTCTATGTCGCTCATCAGATAGGGATTTCCGTTTTCCACCACAAAGGGCGTCAATTCAACCGCTTTGTAACTCAATTGGCAGATCATTTTCGGTACTTGGGCAGCTTTCTTCGAAGCGGCCTTCTGGGCCTTTTTATCCAGTTTACGCGCCGCGACAACGCCTAAATAAGCCTCGGCATCAGCGTCGACCAATTCAAGCAGGGACAAGCGGATCGCGTCCGCCCGCTCAACGGTCTTTTGAAGTTTAGCCTCAATGGCCTGCGGCTTTCCCTTGCCCAGAGAATAGCGGGTCACCATGGCGATCAATCCGGCTCCCAGAGCCGAAGACAACGCCGCGGCCGAACCTCCGCCGGGAACAGGTTCACGCGCGGATAAACGACTGAGATATTCCTCAAGGGTATGATCTTTGAATTTTTTCATCAATGCGGATATTGGAATTTAAGACGGCGGTCTGCGGTCGAACTAAAATTGCTTTTATCGTCGGGATTAATTAATAAAATCGGTTTGAGAATCATTGACTGGTGAACTGTTTTAATATTAACGAAAAGAATTTCGCTTTGCAACATCTTATCCGGAAATTTTAATAGACGGCGTCAAAGGCATTCTCGAACAATTCCAGGCGCAACTGTCCATCGGCTGTTTCTTCGATAGCGACCACATCAAAACGGCACGGCATATCAATACTGCCGTAGTGTTTCTGCAGATAAGCCTGCGCAAGACGGGTCAGCTTACGCTGCTTAAGGCGCGAGACCGCCTCCTGCGGCGCTGCGTAGGTCTTGCGCGATTTGACCTCCACAAAACACACACAGCCTTTATGCAAAGCCACCAGGTCGATCTCGCCTGATCTCATCCGAAAATTCCTGGCCAGGATCCGGTAGCCCCGCCGCGCCAAATAATCGGCCGCGGTCTTCTCCCCGCGTTCGCCAACTGTTCTGGTATTCATAGGATTTTAGACGGCTTTTACGGCAAATGTTTTGCGGTGAATGGGCGACAATCCGTTTTCCATAATGGCCTTGCGGTGGGACGCTGTAGGATATCCTTTATGGTTCTTAAACCCGTATTGGGGGTAAATCGAATCATACGTCTTTAATATTCTGTCCCGGTGGACCTTGGCAATAATGGATGCGCAGGCGATCGAAAGCGACCGGGCATCTCCGTCAATGATAGGACGAAAACGGTACGGCAAACTGCTTTTAAAATGCGGCCCGTCCACTAAAAGCAAGACCTCGCGATCAAACCCCCGGGAGAGAACATTCTCATTGGGCATCGCAACGATCAACTGCCGGACAGCGCGCTCCATGGCCAAGAACGTGGCCTGCAGGATATTGGTCGAATCAATGACCGATTCACAGATAATGCCGATACCGACATAGGCCTTGTCGAATATTTCCAAAAACGCCCGCTCGCGCTGGCGCTCGGTCATTTTCTTGGAATCATTGATCGGCTGATCAAAAGATGTGTTGCGAAGAAGGACGGCAGAGGCAACGACCGGACCGGCCAAGGGCCCCCGCCCGGCCTCATCAATGCCGATGATCCAACGAAACCCGGCAGCCTTGGCTTCGTTCTCAAAGTTAAGCATATTCATGAATAATAGTTGTGGGGGTTAACTACTTAATAAATCGAAGAGGGAAACAAAAAACCCCGCACGGTTAGGTGCGGGGTTTAAATTATACAGCGGCTACAGATTCAGATGCTGTCGGCTGCATATCCTTGCGCAAACGGGATTTCTTACCGACACGGTCTCTCAAATAATACAAACGGGCGCGTTTAGTGACGCCTTTGCTGATGATCTGGAGGCTTTCGATGACCGGTGAATGGATCGGGAAAATGCGCTCGACACCTTCGCCAAATGAAACCTTGCGGACAGTAAATGTTCCTTTGGAACCGCGGCCGGTGATCTTAATGATGGTTCCTTCGAACGGATGGATGCGGATCTTCTCGGCTTCCTTAACCTTCACGCGCATCTTGACGAAATCACCGACGTTAATAGCCGGCAGGTCCTTACGGATCTGTTTATCTTCCACGCTTTTAATACGATCTAATATTGAGGCAACCATTTTCTTCTCCTTAACTCAAGTGGTCTATGCCAGTGACCAGTTTTCTGACCACTGATACTGACCACTGATCACTTATCCAATAAATCTGG
>CAZLRE010000242.1:0-3068 GCA_964561885.1 uncultured Planctomycetales bacterium
GCGAGCTCACCGAGACATACTCGCCGGCCGCCATGGACATCGCGCCCGCGACCATACCCGCGATCCCGGCAACCAAAACCGCGCTGCGGCCCGCATCGGATGCCGCCACCCCCACGACCAGGCTCGCTGTCGACAATATCCCGTCGTTGGCGCCCATGACCGCGGCGCGCAACCAACCGATCCGGTCCGTCCGGTGCTTTTCACGATGATGCTTGTCGATCATGTTGTCTCCTTCTCGAAAAACTTATCCCCTCAGTTACGTCATAACGTCCTGATCTCACTTTGCAAGATTAGTATAGTTGAAAGCTTAAATGGACTGGAGAATTTTTACCAGGTGAAAATTCCCGATAATTTATTATACCGAAGGCAATCGATGGGGTCTCATGTTCAATCGACGTTGCGCGCGATAGACACCTTCCATAAGCCACGTTTTAGGTAAAACCCGCGACAACCAATACGTCATTTTATTTGAAAATCCCGGGATGATGATCTTCTTATTCTGGATGATCCCGTCAAAGATCTCTTGAGCTGTCTTCTGCGCCGAGGGCAAACGATGCTCATGGGCTCTATTGCGATCACGGCCAAAAGCCGTTTCCTGAAATCCACTTAAAAACGGTCCCGGGCAGGCAGTGGTCAAGTAAACGAATGTCCCTTTAAGCTCTCGTCTTAACGCCTGCACAAAGGATAATAGGTCCGCTTTGGCCCCGAAATACGCCGACATCCAAGGGCCCGGAAAAAAAGCCCCAAGCGAGGCCACATTGATAACATGTCCCCGCCCCCGCTCAACCATCCCGGGCAGAACAAGACGCATCAGCCGCATCGGAGCCAACAGATTGACGTTATACATCGCATTGATCTGATCAACGTCAGACGACAGAAATTCTCCGTGCACGCCGAAACCGGCGTTATTGATCAGAACATCCACCTGGAGTCCGAGTGACTGAACATACGCATAGATCTCTTGCGGCGCCTTTGGCTGGCTAAGATCGGCTGCCACCACGACCACCCGCGACATCGACCAGGATCCGATCTCGTTCTTTAAAAGTTCAAGCAGATGCTTTCGGCGGGCGACGAGCACAAGGTCATGGTCTGCCCGGGCATAAAGCATGGCCAATTCCCTGCCCAATCCGCTTGAGGCGCCGGTGATCAGAACAGTCCTCTTTGTTATCGGCATGTCCCTACCCATTGCGAAACTACACCCGTCATGTATTTATAAGTTCGAACTTCTCGGATACCGCATATTTCCATCATGGCAACTAGCTCATTGACCGGCGGGAAAAACTTGTTGGACTCAGGCAAATACTGAAAAGAGTTAAATTCCCCCCGATGGAAGATATGCTTTCCTAAAAAAGGCATCAGTTTCTCAAAAAAAATCGTGTAGAACGCCTTCTCTATCAAACTTTGCGGCTTGCCCAGGTCCAGGATCGAGATCGATCCGCCGGGCCTGGTCACTCTGACCAATTCTTTAATGCCTTGTTTGATATCGAGTAAATTCCGCAATCCATAACCCATAACGCTCACATCAAAACTCTTGTCGGGAAACGGCAGGCGCATGGCATCTCCCTGTTGGAACTCCACATTACGAAGATGCTGGGACTTCTCGCGCGCGATATCAAGCATGCGGTTAGCCACGTCCACCCCCACCACATGCGACGATGGATACCGTTCTGCGACCAATAAAGCCAGATCCCCGCTTCCGGTACAGACGTCCAAGACCAGATCACCGTCCGAGATCGGTACGCGGCCGATGACCTGCGATTTATACCGTTGCTGCTTCCCGAGCGTGATGACCTGATTGAGGCGGTCGTATTTCGGTGCCAATCCGTTAAAAAACTGGCGGTTGTATTCCTCCCAGGAACCTGCCTTGAAGTATCGGTTAAAACCGACCCTCTCGATCACCTGACTTTTAAGATCCTCCTGCGGCATCGCTCTCTCCTTCTAATTCTTCCATTGGGTGATTGCCCCGAAAGCGCTTAATCCCGCACCGAAGGCGAAAACACCGACAACATCACCGTCTTTAAGCGCGTCTTTGGCTATGATATCTCTCAGGACATATAAAACGCTGGGCGACGACATGTTGCCGTACGCTGCGAGCACATCGCGCGACCGCTGGAGCACCGGAGCCTTGAGCGCGCCTTCGATCTCATCAATGATCTTGCGTCCGCCCGGGTGGACCGCGTAATGGTCGATCTTAAGTCCAACATCATGGGTCAGCTGTTGAAGCACATGACTGAAAGCGCAGGCAGCGATGACCGGAACTTCCTTATTAAGCACATTTAACAGCCGTCCGTTCTTGGTGACATAACGCAGATCATCGCGGTATTGCGGCCAGATCAATGATTTGAAACCGCGGACTTCCAAACCTTGCGCATCCCCTCGATTGGTCAAAAGGCAGGCCGCAGCCCCGTCCCCGAAAATGGAATTCGAGATGATCAGATCGATATCTTCCGACCAGTAGGATGTCGCCGTACAGATCTCGACAGCCAGAACGATCACGTTCGCTCCCGGTTTAACGCTCAGGAATTGCCACGCCGCCTTCATGGCCGGCAAAGCAGCGCCGCATCCGACGCCCACCATATCCACCGCGTGAATATTTTCATGGAACCCGATCTCCTGCACGATATATGACGTCAGTCCGGGACAAAGATATCCGGTGCAGGTCGCAATGATGACCGCGTCGATGTCCGATGGGCTTAGCCTGTTTCTGCTTAATAATTCCCTGATCGCCTGTGTCCCGATCCTGGTTGCCTGCGATTCAAACCGTCGGATGGCCTGATCCTGAGTCTCGGCAAATAAACTTTCAGGGTCCTGCTCAACAGCCACATAACGTGTCTTGATCGACGGCTCCGAGAGAAAACGGCTGTAGAGTTTCTTTTCACGCTTGGACCGGGAAGGCGCCTTTAAAATGCGCGCCAGGATTTCATCCTGGGTCAAAACCAAAGGCGGGTTGGCGGTTGCGATATCTACGATCTTGACCGAACTCATAAAGACTCCTTTAACGTCAGCACAGACGGTTGATGGAATAATCCAAATAAACGCGGCAGCACTACTTGCTGCGATTTTAGCAA
>CAZLRE010000243.1:0-3059 GCA_964561885.1 uncultured Planctomycetales bacterium
AAGTCCGGTTTGTAAAGCGCCATTCAAAGGAAGTAGTTTCGTTTATAACGGCCGGCCATGTGTGGAGGTTGCCATCAGGCAATGAGGGGGCGGAGAGGGATGTTAGACTGCGTGAAGAGTATCGCAAGCGCGGGATTGACTTATTGATGAGTAAGATTGACAAAATATCCCTCTAAGTGCCGGCAATATTAAAAATGATTTTGCGTGATGTTTAGCTTCTAAATAATATGGCTTAGGGTGTGGATGTCCCAACTAATATACGGCAAGGGCTTTTTGGGCGATCACAGGATCGAAGAGGGGGTCTTCTGTAAGGGCGTTTCCGTTCGCGCGCAGGGCCATGGCTCTGCATCCCCCGCGGCAAGTTTCTAACAAGGGGCATCGCTGACAAAGGTTTGACAAATAATCCGTACGGTTAAGGTCAAGCATGAAGGGGTGGTTCCAGGCCTCTTGAATAGAGGTTCCCAGGTTTGTTTCTAGAAAATAGCTTGGCTGATAGTATCCTTGGGCTCGGCGCACCATGCGCAGATGTCCCTCATCTAATTTGGCACCCAAGAAAGCCTGCTCACCTGTCTTCAGATTTCCCGTGATACACATGGGCATGGGATTGGAAATAAAGACATTGATATTCTCCTGGCGCGCCTTCAAAATTTGCAGCGTAACGGACCGGTAAAACGCGATGTCCATTTGATGTAATGCCTCATCCGTATCGCTGATGGGGCGCTGTAGCAGCCATGCGGCAGGATTGATTTTTTTAATCAGCGGAATAAACTGTGAAAAATATTGGGATTTGGCCGGAGTAATAACGGTCGCAATCCAAATTGTTGGTAAATAAGCTTTTAGAAGGAATATATTCTTTAGTTTCTCGGAAAAAGGGACCTTGGAGCGTGTATAAGCAGCATTAGCTTGTGCGCTGTGCCCTTGTAACGAAATATGCGCTACATCAACATTCGCGATAATGGATTTCATGAGGGCGGAATTGATATTCTCGGCAGTGGTATTTATGATGACCGAGAATTTCTTTGATTTGGCGTAGGATAAAATGGTTCGAATCTCCGGATGAAGGAGCGGTTCACCGCCCGTGATCCGAACGGCTTTGATGTCTAGGCTTGCGGCCTCATCCATGGTATCTTTGATGACAGATAGAGGGACGTCTGGAATTCGAGGACCGGTACAATAAGGACAAACCTGCCGGCATCGGCCCGTTACTTCAATGATAATCTCGCTTGGGATTTTGGGGCGAGTCATAGAGATTTTTGTGTATTTTGATATGTTGACACGTATGAACTGAGAGCCCAGTATAAGTCATTACTAAATCAAAGTCCAGCAACATAGATCAAGTAATCGATTTATTAAAGGACCATGGTGGAAGAAAAACGGTTATTGATATCGCTATATGACGGCTGCCAATACCACTGCACATTCTGTATGTATGGTTATGTTAAGGAACATCAGCCTTTAAGCCAGAAGGAATCGATGAGCGCCGAGCAATGGTATGACGTGTTGTCCAAGGCCTATGCGCTTGGTTTTAGATTGCTTGAAGTCGGGGGCAGGGGGGAACCGACTCTAAATCCTGTCTTTACAAAAGTTATTGTTCTAGCTCATGGCTTGGGATACCGGGTTGAGCTGCTTTCCAATGCGCTCCAGGATAAAGCGATCATTGAAATCTTGCCGTATTTGCGGAAATTAACGATCAATTTAAACGCGGTTGATGAACAGGGTATGAGCGATATCCACCAGCCTGCGCCGGGATTTACATTCGAACGTTCTGTCGGGCTGGTGAAAAATGTTATCAGATCCATATGTAGTCGCAATTTAGATATTGAGCTGAGGACCAACTATGTCGTCACAAAACAGTCCTTTAAAAAGATGTTTACTTTCCCCCAACAAGTGCATCAGTTGTTTTCCAGAGAGCTGGAGGGGAAAAGAATCTATATCGCATACCAGCATGTTCACAATTATATAAAAACCCCTCAATATCTTGGTTTTGATTTTGAAGGCTTGCAGAAAATTTTGTTGCTCGCCCGTCTTAATAGCCGGAAGCCGTCTTTGTTGCATAACACCAACCTTTCGGATTTTATTAGAAAAACAGAGAAATTGATCGATCGATTAAAACCTTTTTCCGAGAAAGATGTTGCAGGGGCTGGTCAATGCTTTAAGCACACGCATTACACCTGCGAAGTTCATAGGGAGGTGATATTTGTCGACGGTAATGGAGATTGTTACGGCTGCGATAGTCCCTTTCGATCAGTTAACGGATTGCCTATCGAAAAAGATCCGTTCTATTTTGGTAATTTGCTGAGGCAGAATTTTGAACAAATAGCTGCAAAAAGCAATGGGTTTAATCCGGTGATGAATGTTTCAAAGAATTATTGGCGGCCGTGTTTATTATGTAAGGCTAAAGATATCCCTGCATCGGCGTGATCCCTTGCGATTTCCGATTTCTTGCAGGCTTTAATGTTCTGTGAACTATTTAGTGAAGCGATAATACAAGGACATGGTGGTTTTAACTGAAAAGATTGGGATTCGGGGCGCTTTACGCAAATATGGCGGTTTTGTTCGGTATTTTGATACCACAGAACCTCTGGATCAACTGACTGAGATCGTATCGACTGGACCTAGCCGAGATATTTTGGCATGCTGCGGTGGAGGTAATCAGGCGCTGACTATGATCGGTGCCGCAAGCAGTATCCGTTCTTTGTGGGCTGTGGATATTAATCCGGCCCAGCTGTTTGTCTTGGCAGCTAAATCTTATGATTTAAAAAAGAAGAAAATAATGCCGTCCTTTGAGCAGATACAGAAAGCTTATCCGGGAAAGATTGCAGCTGTTCAGAGAAATGTGCGCAGTTTACATGAAATGAAATTGCGTCATGTATCTACCGGACAGGTCATAGCCCCTCCGCCGGCGTTAGTAGAGCGTTATGCGATTGTTATGGATGGAGGGATGTTTCTTAATCATAAATTCAGACCCCGCTGGCAGTCTGACCCATCATTTATTGCGAGAGTGAACCGGAATTTAGACCGTCTTCATTTTGCCCGAATGGATATCTTTGATGCTCCCG